>DASPZZ010000033.1:0-4732 GCA_035635995.1 Binatia bacterium
AGATCGCCGGCCAGCCGGAAGTCCTTGTAGGCGAGGGCCAGCGCGAACCGCGCCGCGAAGTCGCCGCGGAAGAGCGTGGCCGGCATCCGCTTCGTGAAGGTCATGTTCTGGCCCACGATGCATCCCTCGCGGAAGGCCTCGACGAGACGAGGCAGTGCGACGCCGCCTTTCACGCCGAGGGTCAGGCACTCAGCGAGCAGCAGGTCGATGCTCATCGCGAGGGCGTTGTGGACGAGCTTGGTGACTGACCCCGTCCCGAGCTCGCCCACCCACACGACGCTTCTCGAGAACGCGTCGAGCACCGGCTTCACCCGACGCAGGACGGCTTCGTCACCGCCGACGAACAGCGTGAGCTGCCCCTCGAGCGCGCCTTCGCGCCCGCCGTCGAGCGGGGCATCGAGCAGGTGCGCGCCGCGCGCTGCCACCGCGACGGCGACCTCGCGCACGACGGCCGGTGCGTTGGTCGTGTGATCGATCACGACCGATCCCGATCTCACGCCTTCCACGACGCCGCGTGGGCCGAGCATCACGGCCTGCATGTCCGGTGGGCCGGGCACGCAGACGCAGATCACATCGCACTGCCCGGCCACGTCCCTCGGAGCGTCCGCCCAGACGGCGCCCCGCTCGAGCAGCGACGCTGCCGCCTGTCTTCTGAGGTCGTGGACCACGAGCGAGAACCCCGCCCCGAGCACGAAGCCCGCCATCGGCGCGCCCATGTTTCCCAGGCCAATGAAGCCTACCCGCATCGCGTTCTCCTTCTCAGGTGAGGGGCCCCGAAATGGCCCCCCACTCCTTCAGTCCGAACCCGGCTGCTCCGGCAGCAATCCCTCGGGACGCCGGATCATCAGCACGACGAGCACCACGCCGACGAGGATCTGTTGCGCCGCGGCGAGCCGCACGCCCGTCAGGAACGGGATCACGTCCTTGGCGAATCGGCTGCCTTCGAGAAGGCCGAGAAGCACCACCGAGCCGAGGAGCGCGCCGCGGTTGTTGCCGCTGCCGCCGAGGATGAGCGCGAGCCAGACGAACAAGCTTTCCTGCGGCAGGAACATGTTCGGCTCGACGTAGGCGAGATAGTGCGCGAAGAGAATGCCGGCGAGCCCCGCGATGCCGGCGCCGAGGGCGAAGGCCTGGACCTTGAACCGGAACACGGGCTTGCCCGCGACGGCGGCGACCGTCTCGTCCTCGCGGATCGCGCGGAGCACGCGGCCGAACGGCGAGCGGCGCAGGCGCTCGAGTGCGGCGTAGACGACCGCGACCATGACCAGCACGAGAGCGAGGTAAAAGACGTGGTAGTGTCCGGTGAACTGCGCGTGGAGGGGGCGCGGGATCCCGGTCACGCCGTTCGCGCCGCGGGTGAGCCACGCCTCGTTCAAGAGGAACAGCCGCAAGACCTCGCCGAAGCCGAGGGTGACGATGGCGAGGTAATCCTCTCTGAGTCGCAGCGCGACCATCGCCAACCCGGCGCCGGCGGCGGTGGCGAGCCCGACCGCCGCCGGCCACGCGAAGACGAGCGGGGTACCCCCGACGGCCAACAGGGCGGACGTATACGCGCCGACGGCGAAGAAGGCGACGGCGCCGAGGTTCACGAGCCCCGTGAATCCCCACTGGACGTTCAGGCCGAGCGTCACGAGCGCGCGGACACCGACGAGCGTCGCGATGGCCGTGAGGTAGGCGATCACGCGCGCGCGCTCACACGCGCGCGCCGGCGAGGCCGGTCGGCCTCACCAGCAGCACCGCGAGAATGATCGTGAAGCCGATGGCCGTTTTGTAGGTCGGCGGGACCAGGAGCATCCCGACCTCTTCCATGATGCCGACGATCAAGGCTCCGGCGAGGGCCCCCGGCGCCGAGCCGACGCCACCGAGGATGGCGGCCGCGAAGACCGAGATGATGAGGCCACCGCCCATCAATGGATCGATGCTGGCGTCGAGGCCGAGGAACACGCCCGCCCCGCCGGCGAGCCCGCCGCCGCCCAGCGTGGCCAGCGCGATCACGCGCTCGGTCGGGACGCCCTTGACCGCCGCCAGCAGCGGGTTGTCGGCGGTCGCGCGCATCGCGATGCCGAGCCGGGTCCGGAGGAGAAACGCCTGGGCGAGCGCCATCAACACCACCGCGACGCCGAGGATGAGGAGCTGCTCGCGGCCGATCCGGAGCCCGGCCACGCTCATGCCGCGCGTCACCGGCACGTCGTAGCTCCGAAAATCGTTGCCCCAGATGAAGCGCACGACGTTCTCGAGGACGAACGCGACGCCGATCGACGCGATCGCCAGCGAGAAGGGGCGCCGATCGCGCATCGGCCGGAAGGCGATCCGATCGACGACGAGCGCGACGGCGCCGGTCACGACGAGGGCGCCGAGCCAGGCCAGCTCGAGCGAGGCGCGCACGCCGTGGTTCAGCACCAGCGCGGCGTAGGCGCCGACCGTGAGGTACGTGCTGACGGCGAAGTTCGGAAAGCGCAGGAGACGCCAGAGCAGCGAGAACGCGACCGCGGGGAGCGCGAGGATGCCGCCCGTCACGACGCCGTTGAAGACGTACTGCGCAATGGGCGGCATCCTCGCGGGCCGTCAGGGATTGATGATCGTCACGAGCTCGGACTTGCCCTTCCGCACCTGCTGGACGGCGAACGGTGCCGAGAGGATGTCACCGATCTGATCGAAGTCGCACGAGCCCGAGGCGCCCTCGTAGTTGATCTTCTTCCCCTCGCCGAGGAGCTTCGCGCCGTCCGCGAAGGAATAGACGACGACACCGGGCGGGTTCGAGACCGTTCTCAGATGGTCCTTGATCGCCGTTCCCGACACCTCGCCCCGGGCGGCCGCGAGCGCCAGGGCGACGAGCGTCATCTGGTCCCACGCCTGCGGCGCGTACGGGCTCTGGTCCCCGCGGGGCACCGCGGCCGAGAATTCTTTGTAGGCGGGCGAATCGAACAGCGGCGCCCGATCCATGTTCCAGATGCCCTCCGCCACCTCCGCGCCCACGCCCTCGATGAACTTCGCGTTGATCGCGAAGCTCGGCGCGAGGATCGCCCCCTTGTAGGCGGCCTTGTAGATGTCCTTCGCCATGACGACCGAGTCCGGCGTGTAGCCTTCGAGCATGATCAGGTCGGGATTCGTCGCGAGCACGCGCGTGACCTCGCTGCGATACGACGGCTTCTTGTCCTCGTAGATGAGGCTGTCGGTGATCGTGACGCCGGCGGCCTTCAGCACGCCCGTGAAGGCGTCGCCGAAGGACTGCGCGTATGGCGTCTGGAGCGCCATGTAGGCGGCCCGCTTCCACTCCTTCTTGCTGACGGCGAACTTCGCGTACATGCGCCCCTGGAGGTTCGTGTTCGGCTGCGTGCGGGCGATGTAGCCCTTGTGGTCCCCTTGCGTCACGCTGTCCGCGCCCGACACGCCGATGACGAAAACCCTGGCCTCGACGCAGAGCGGCTTGACGGCCAGGGTCACCGCCGAGGCCCACGTGGAGACGATCGCGACCACCTTGTTGACGTCGATCAGCTTGCGCGCGGCACGCACGCCGGCCTCGGCGTTCGTCTGGTCGTCCTCGTGGAAGAGCTGGATGGGCCGGCCGTTGATCCCGCCGGCCTTGTTGATCCGCTCGACGACCGCCACGACCGACCGCTGCATGTCGGGACCGTACGAGCCGCCGGCGCCGGTGAGCGGACACAGGGTCCCGATGGGGATGGGCTCCTTCGATTGCGCCGAGAGGACTGCCGGCGTGCTCAGCACCAGTCCGGCCGTCGCCGAAGCCTTCAAGAGTTCCCGCCGCGTCATCGTCGTCATATGTGAGTCTCCTGTTGAGATGGGGGGCCCCGAGATGGCCCCCCATACCCCCCAACGCTCGGGGCGCCCCGGCAAAGCCGTGGCACCCCTCGGTGACGCGACAGTCAACCGCCCAGGTAGAGACGCCGGATGTCCGGGTCGTCGCGCAGCACTCCGCCCGGCCCTTCGGCGCGGACCCGACCCATGGCCAGAACGTACGCCCGTTGACAGAGCGCGAGCGACTCGCGCGCGTTCTGCTCCACGAGGAGGATGCCGAGCCCGCGAGCGTTGATCTCGCGAACGCGGTCGAACACGAGACGCTGGAGCGCAGGCGCGAGCCCCGCCGACGGCTCGTCGAGGAGGAGCAGACGAGGCTTCACCATGAGGGCCATGGCCATCGCGAGCATCTGTCGCTCACCGCCCGACAGCGTTCCGGCCCGGGCCCGCCGGCGCTCGGCGAGAACGGGGAAGAGCTCGACGACGGTGCGGGCCCGCTCGTTCGACGCTCCGGGAGCCGTCCAGGCGCCGATCGTGAGGTTCTCCCATACGCTGAGCGACGGAAACACGTTCGCCTCCTGGGGCACGTAGCAGAGTCCGCTCGCGACGATGCGCTGGGTGCCGGCGCCCGTGATGTCGGCGCCGCGCATCGCGATTCGACCCGAGCGCGGGCGGACGAGCCCGGCCAGTGTCTTGAGCAGCGTCGACTTCCCGGCGCCGTTCGGTCCGATGACGGCGACCAGCTCACCGTCGTCGACGCGAAGCGAGAGACCATGGAGGATGTCGTTGTCGCCGTAGCCCGCCGAGAGATCGCGTACTTCGAGGAGCGTGGTCACCGGGCGGTTCCCAGATACGCCTCGAGGACCCGCGGGTCGCGCCGGACCTCCGCGAACGGGCCCTCGGTGAGCCGGCGTCCCTGCGCCATCACGATCACCGGATCGCAGAGCTCGGTGACGAGATCCATGTCGTGCTCGAT
>DASPZZ010000034.1:0-8066 GCA_035635995.1 Binatia bacterium
GAGCGACACCGACGCCCGCCTCTGGCATCCCCGGCTCTGCATCAACCGCATCCTGCGCGTGATGCTGCACACGCGCTGGAGCGCGGAGGCCTGGTCCGTCGTCAGAGTCCAGTCAGCACTCGCGCTGACCACGTGATCCAGTAGGGCATGCTGGCCCGCCCCGGTGCCCTTGGCCGGGGCGTTTGCCTTTCGCGAATATCGCAGGGCCCTGGGCCGTGTTCCTCGTCGGCCCGTGCTACTCTGCGCGCCGTAAGGGGAGACTCACGATCATGGACGTAGACCTTACTACGCTTGCACCCCTCGCCGGGCGATGGGAGTTGCGGCCTGAATCAACAGCCGCCGCGCCCAGGTGGAGGAGCTACGCCGCAAGCTGGAGGCTCCGGCCGAGATCGACCTGGATCGCGACGCTCTGCGGGCTGGGCTCACGATGGTGAAGCACTTCAAGGGCGGGCTGACCTTGATCGACGACCCGAGCAAGGACTACATCGAGATGAAGCTGGACCCGGTTGTCGGCCCCCTGGCGACGAAGCGTGACCCGGCCGGTGCGCGCTCAGCGTTGCGCAAGCTGGGCGTCGAGCGTATCGTCGCCAAGCCTGGCCCGGACGGCTGGGACTTCGAGGGTCTGTGCAACCTGAGCCGACTGGTCAGCAACAAAGGGGTCTCGGCCCCCCAGGCCCCCCGCGCTCGGAGACGCCCCGGCGCAGCCGGGGCGTCCCTCGACATCGCTTTGCAATCGCCGAGGCCCCGAAATGGCCGTCCGAACAGAGGGTCCGCCAGACCCCGCATCCCATTCTGCGGCCGGGCGAACGGAGGTTCGCCACACTGCGGCTGCCCCGCCCCCTGCGCTAGCCGAGCAAGTCTGTTTTAGCCGCGCTGCAGTTCGAGTGGGAGGTGAGTGTCTACCAGCGATGCGCCGCCGTCGGCGTAGATGAGCTGGCCCGTGATCCATGCGGCGTCCGGCGAGCACAGGAGCGATACGACGTTGCCGATGTCCGCTGGTGTTCCCATTCTTTCCATCGGCGTCCAGCCGCTCGCGTGCCAGGCGCGGGCGGTGTCGACGACGGGCTGTGGGAAGCCGTTGAGGATGCTGTCATCGGTGAGGCCGGGACTGACCGAGTTGACCGTAATACCGCGTGGCGCCAGCGTTACAGCGAAGTAGCGGACGAGAGACTCGAGGGCGGCCTTGGCCGAGCCCATCGCGACCCAGGGTTGCCAGGTGCCCCGCTGGCCGCCCGGGGCGTAGGTGACGGCGACGATGCGGCCGCCCTGGCCCATGAGCCCGACGGCCTCCCGCGCGCCGACCAGGAAAGCCTTGGCCTGCGAATCCATCGCGTGGTCCCACGCCTCGAGCGTGATCTCCATCGGCTTCTGGTAGAACGTCGCCGCCTCCGGGCGCGCGTTGGCGATGAAGATGTCGAGCGTCCCGAAAGTCTTGCGGACTTCGCCGAACATCCGGCGGACGTCCTCCACGCGCGACACGTCGGCCTGGACGAGGAACCCGTCGGCGCCGTGCTGGCGCACGCGCTCGAGCGTCTCCTTGGCGGCCGCCTGGTTCGCATAGTAGTGGACCGCGACGCGGGCGCCGCCTTCGGCGAGCTTGAGCGCGATTCCCCGGCCGATTCCCCGTGACCCTCCCGTGACCAATGCGTGCTTGCCCTCGAGCGTCATGGTCCCCTCCTCTGTTGTTCGAGGACGGTCGCCGCGATCGCGCGACGGACGTCCTCGACCGCTTGGATTGGCTCCTGGCGGCCGGTCCCGACCTATCCGCCGGCCCCTACCAATGCTACGGGCGCTCGTCCGAGCGATGCTTACCACAAACGGCCCTTGACCGCGTCGGCTTCACCCGTGGATGCCGGCCCGGTCGGCCTGTCAAGGTGCCGCAGCCGATACGCTATACTCCGCGCACATGAGCTTCGTGAGTCACGTCGAGTGCACCGTGTGCGGCGCCCGCCACGACGCGAAGCGTCTCCTGGGCGTCTGCGAGAAGTGCGGGCAGATGCTCGCGGTGCGCTACGACCTGGCGCGCGTGAAGGCGAGCGTGACGCGAGACGCGCTCCGCCGGCGCGCGCCCGGCATGTATCGGTTCCGCGAGCTCACGCCGCTCGACGACGCCGAGGAGCCGGTGTCGCTCGGCGAGGGGGGGACGCCGCTGCTCGAGCTCCCGCGGCTCGCCGCCCACTTCGGCGTCCGGAAGCTCTGGGCGAAGGACGAAGGCCAGAACCCGACCGGATCGTTCAAGGCGCGCGGCCTCGGCATGGCGATCACGCGGTCCCGAACGCTCGGCGCCCGCGGCTTCGTCATCCCCTCGGCCGGCAACGCGGGCGGCGCCGCGGCGGTCTACGCGGCGCGGTGCGGCCTGCCGTGCGCCGTCATCGTGCCGCGCGGGACGCCGCCGGCCGCGATCGCCGAGGCCCAGATCGCCGGCGCCCACGTCTTCACGATCGAGGGCTCGATCGCGACCGCGGGCCGCGTCGTGGCGACGGTCGCGCCCCAGCTCGGCTGGTTCGATCTCTCGACGCTCAAGGAGCCATATCGCCTGGAGGGCAAGAAGACGATCGGCCTCGAGCTGGCCGAGCAGCTCGAATGGCGGATGCCCGACGTCCTCCTCTATCCGACGGGCGGCGGCACCGGACTGGTCGGCATCCCGAAGGGCTACGAGGAGCTCCGGTCGATGGGCTGGCTCTCGGGCGAGCTCCCGCGCCTGTTCGCCGTCCAGGCCGAGGGCTGCGCGCCCGTGGTGAAGGCGTTCGCCGCCGGCGCCGAGACCACGACGGCCTGGGAAAACCCCACGACGCATGCCGCCGGTCTCCGGGTGCCATCGCCCTTCGCGGGCCGTCAGATGCTTCGCCTCCTGCGCGACACTGGCGGCGGCGCGGTGGCCGTCGGCGAAACGGCGATCCAGGAGGCGCAACGCCTCCTGGCGCGCACCGAGGGCATCTGGACGGCGCCCGAGTCCGCGGCGCTCGTCGCGGCGCTCGGCCTGCTCAAGGACCGCGGCGAGGCCGTCCGCGACGCCGAGATCATGCTGATCTTCACCGGCGCCGGGCTCAAGTACGAGCCACCGCCGCTCGCGGCGCCCACCGACCTGGCGGGCACGGACGAAGAGATCGTCGCCCAGGTGCGCCGAGGGGCAGGGGCTTAACAGCGTCCGCGGTTCGGTGTAGCATCTGGGCCACGCATCGCCCGTCCCCAGGAGGCAAGGTCAATGGCGATCGAGATCGCGAAGGTCCGCAACGTCGGCGTCGTTGGACACGGCGGCGTCGGCAAGACATCGCAGGTCGAGGCCATGCTGTTCGCCGCCGGCGCCCTGACCCGCCTGGGCCGCGTGGACGACGGCTCGACCACCACCGACTTCGACCCCGACGAAATCAAGCGAAAGATCTCGATCAACACCTCGGTGGCGTATTGCGACTGGAAGGGCCATCACCTCAACCTGGTGGACACCCCGGGGTACGGCGATTTCATCGCCGACGCGCGCGCCGGGCTCCGGGTCGTGGAGGCGGCGATCGTCGTGGTGGACGCGGTTGCCGGCGTCCAGGTGCAGACCGAGAAGGTCTGGAAGTTCGCGACGGAGTACAACCTGCCAAGCGTCGTCGTCGTCAACCGCCTCGACCGCGAGCGCGCGGACTTCTTCCGCACGTTCGAGTCGCTCGCCCGGCGGCTGAAGGGACGGCTGGTCGCGCTTCACCTGCCGGTCGGCGAGGAGTCGGCCTTCAAGGGCTTCATCGATCTCGTGAAGATGAAGGCGATCACCTTCGCCGGCGGCAAGCCGAGCGAGGGCGACATCCCCGCTGAGCTGGCGGACCGGGCGAAGGAATACCGGGAGAAACTGGTCGAGGCCGCCGCGGAGACCGACGACGACCTGCTCAGCAAGTACCTCGAGGAGGGCTCACTCGGCGAGCCCGAGATGCTCAAGGCGCTCCGCGTCGGCATCGGCGCGGGCAAGCTGGTGCCGGTCGTGTGCGCGGCCGCGTCGAAGTCGATCGGGGCCGGGGCGCTCCTCGACCTGATCGTGGATTCGCTCCCGTCGCCGGCCGTTCGCGCGGAAGTGGCCGGCACCGACCTCAAGACGAAGCAGCCGGCCGCCCGGGTCGCCGACCCGAAGGCTCCGGTGACGGCGCTCGTGTTCAAGACGCTCAGCGACCCGCACGTCGGCAAGCTCTCGCTCTTCCGCGTTTTGAGCGGCACCCTGCGGGCCGACTCGACGCTCCTGAACCCGACGCGCGGCGCCCGGGAGCGGATGGGTCACGTCTCGTGGCTCCAGGGCAAGACGCAGAAGAACGTCGAGGCGCTGGGGCCCGGCGAGATCGGCGTCGCCCAGAAGCTGAAGGAGACGCTGACGGGCGATACGCTCTGCGAGGAGGCGCAGCCGTTCGAGCTGCCGCGGATCACGTTCCCCGAGCCGGCGATCTCGTTCGCGATCCAGCCCAAGACGCGCGGCGACGAGGACAAGATCTCGAGCGCGCTCGCCCGGATCGCCGAGGAAGACCCGACGGTCCACTACCACTTCGATCCGGAGACCAAGCAGCTCCTCGTCTCGGGCGTCGGGAACCTGCACGTCGAGATGGTCGTCGAGCGTATGAAGCGGAAGTACAACGTGGACGTGAACCTCATGCCCCCGCGTATCCCCTACAAGGAGACGGTGAAGGGGCGGGCCGAGGGGCAGGGCAAGTACAAGAAGCAGACGGGCGGGCGTGGCCAGTACGGCGACACCTGGCTGCGGGTCGAGCCGATGCCGCGCGGCGGCGGGTTCGAGTTCGTCGACGATGTCTTCGGCGGCGCCGTCCCGCGTAACTTCATCCCCTCCGTCGAGAAGGGTGTCCGCGACTGCATGAAGAAAGGGATCCTCGCCGGCTACCCGGTGGTCGACATGAAGGTCACGCTGTACGACGGCTCCTCCCACGACGTGGACTCCTCCGACATGGCGTTCCAGATCGCGGCCTCGATGGGGCTCCAGAAGGTCTTCATGGACGCCCATCCGATCCTGCTCGAGCCAATCATGAACGTCGAGGTCACGACCCCCGCCGACCACGCCGGCGACGTCATCGGCGACCTGAACTCGCGACGCGGGCGCATCGTCGGCATGGAGCCGGCGGGCGAGACGGCGGCCGTGCGCGCCGTGGTGCCGATGGCCGAGATGCTGACCTACGAGCCCTCCCTGCGCTCGATGACCGGCGGCCGCGGCGGCTACTCGATGGAGTTCTCCCACTACGAGGAGGTCCCGGCCTTCCTGGCCGACAAGGTCGTCAAGGAGATGAAGGCGGACAAAGAGAAGGCCGAGAAGCACTAGAGCCGCCGGGGCCGTCCGACGTAGAATAGCCCCGATGATCTTCCAGCAGATCCTCAACGAAGAGTCCGGGTGCCTGTCCTACCTGATCGGCTGTAGCGAGGCCGGGCGAGCGCTCGTCGTCGACCCCGGCCGCGACCGCGTGTCCGAGTACCTCCGCCTCGCCGCGAAGAAGGGCCTCACGATCAGCCACATCCTCGAGACGCACACGCACGCCGACCACATCTCGGGCAACCGCGACCTGGCCGAGGCGGTGCGGGCGCCGATCCTCGTCCACCGTGCCGCGGGCGTGGCCTTCGAGCACGAGGACCTGAGCGACGGCGACGAGATCCGGATCGGGAGCGTGCGCTTCAAGGTCGCGCACACGCCCGGCCACACGCCCGACTCGATCTGCCTGCTGGTGACGGATCTGTCCCGCGGCGAGGCACCGTGGTTCGCTCTGACCGGCGACCTGCTGTTCGTCGGCTCGGTCGGACGACCCGACCTCGGCGGCGCGCGCGCGGCGGAGGACGCCTGGGAGAGTCTCCAGCGCGTGCTCCTGCCTCTCGACGACAGCGTCGAGGTCTACCCCGCTCACGGCGCCGGCTCGGCGTGCGGGCGCGCGATGTCGGCGAAATCCGGCTCGACGATCGGCTTCGAGCGGCGGTTCAATCCGGCCCTCCAGATCCGCGACCGCGGAGCGTTCGTCGACTTCCTCATGCGGGACCTTCCGCCGAAGCCGCCGTCGTTCGAGAAGATCGTCGGCAAGAACAAGGGGCTCGTCTCGCTCGTCGCCGCCAAGCCGCGCCCGTTCACGGCGCGCGAGGCGTGGGAGGCGGTGCAGCGCGGGCAGATCGTCCTGGACCTGCGCGATCCGGGCACCTACGGCGAGATGCACATCCCCGGGGCGGTCAACGTCTGGATCGAGAGCCCGCAGTTCGCGGAGCGCGTCGCCGGCATGGTCCCGGCCGGAGTGCCGCTCCTCCTGCTGGCGCAGGGGCCGTCCGACCTCGACCGGGCCGTCCAGGCCCTCTCGCGCGTCGGCGTCGACGAGGTCACCGGCTTCCTCCAGTGGGGCATGATCGAGTGGCGCAGTGAGGGCTTCGCGGTCGAAACCGTGCCTCAGATCACGGTGAGCGAGCTCGCCGAATGGCTCGAGCAGGGGCGTGAGGTCACCGTGATCGACGTCCGGGAGCACTCCGAGTGGCTCGAGGGCCACATCGAGGGCGCGGTCCATCTGCCGATGCTGGAAGCGTCGTCGCGGCGAGCCGAGGTGCCGGCGGACCGACCGAAGGCCGTGCTCTGCGCCGGCGGCCTCCGCTCGAGCACAGCGATCAGCGCGCTCAAGCGGCACGGCCTCCAGGGCTGGTACAACGTCACGGGCGGCATGACGGCATGGAAGCGCTTCGGCTATCCCGTCGTGCGCTCTTCGTCGGACGCGGGCGCCTCTCCTCGCGCGTGATCGCCTGATGCCGAGCTCGTTCGCCCCGCAGTACGCGGCGCTCTTCGCGCGTCCCTGGCTGGTCTGGGGCTCGGGCGTCCTGGTGGCGACGCTGAACGTGTTCCTCTTCGCCTTCGATCGTCCGTGGACGGCGTCCGACGGGCTCCGGAACTGGGGAGACTGGGTGCTCACCGGCGCGGGCCTCGTCCGCCGGCCCGACCTCCTGCCGCCCTGGCTCTACTCGGGCTCCCTGCTGAATCTCGGCGTGATCGTCGGCGGAGCGATCGCGGCGCTCCTCTCGAGGGAGTTCGCCATCCGCGTGCCGGCACGCGCCGAGCTCGCCAAGGGCGCCGTCGGCGGGCTCTTGATGGGCGTGGGCGCCATCCTCGCCTTCGGGTGCAACATCGGCGGCTTCTTCTCGGCGACGAGCGCGCTCTCGCTGTCGGGGCTCGGCATGATGCTGGGGCTCGGGGCGGGCGCGTTCCTGGGCCTGCGGTACTTGATCTGGGAGGTGGCGCACCGGCCGCACTGGTCGCGGGGCGGCGGGCGCATCTACCTCCAGGCCGGCGGCAGGGCGCCGGCCCGCCAGCCTTGGGCCGGCGCGATCGTCTTGGGTCTGGTCCTGGCGGCGCTGGTCCTCTTCGCGCGCGCGGGCTACGGGACGCAAGGGACCTTTCTGCTCTTCGGGGCCGCGTTCGGCGTGATCTTCCAGCGATCGCGCTTCTGCCTGGTGCGGGCCTTTCGCGAGCCCTTCATGACGGGCGACGCCGAGCACACGCGGGCCGCGTCCCTGGCGCTCGTCGTGTCGACCCTGGGCTTCGCGATCCTGAAATTCACGGATCTCAAGGACAAGGGCGAGTGGGTGTTTCCGGCGGCGGGGCTCGGCTCGCTCGCCGGCGGTCTGGCCTTCGGAGTCGGCATGACGCTCGCCGGCGGCTGCGGCGCGGGCTCGCTCTGGCGGGCCGGCGAGGGTCAGGTGAAGCTCTGGGTCGCCGTCGCCTGCTTCGCGTTGAGCGCGTCGCTCGTACGGCTCGTCGCGGCGCAGACCGGGCTTTTGCAGAAGCTCGGCGCGGCGGTCTTCCTGCCGTCGACGCTCGGCTGGGCCGGCGCGATCGTCTTGATCGTCGCGATCGCGCTCGGGTGGGCTATGCTGGCGACCTGGAACGAGGCGACAGGCCGATTCAGCGCGGCCTAGGCCGGATTGTTCATGAACGACACCACCGTGACCAGGCGGGTGGCGCCGGGCCCGGCAGGGGAGCCGGGGGGACGCGACCGGTGTAGTGGGACCCCCGAGTCCCGTCCGCAGCTCGAAGAGCTGCGATTCGGGCGAGTGGGTGACGGAGCCGGTCGCGTCCCCCC
>DASPZZ010000035.1:0-4090 GCA_035635995.1 Binatia bacterium
GCCGCCCACTCCTCTTTCACGAGCTCGCCCCGGAGCAGATCGCGCACGAACTCGCTGCGGTTGCCGTAGCGCCGTCCGGCCCGCAGCCGGTCCAGGGTGCGCATCAGCCGCGCCGGCAGTGAGACGGTGAAGCGGACTGCCCGTTCTTCGCCCATGGACGGGAAATGTACTGGATCAGCCCGCGGTCGTGTGATATTACCTTCGCTCAAATGTTCATACGACCATTTGCGGCGCGTTGTCCTCGCCTGCTCGCCGGACTGGTCCTGCTCGTCGCCGTCGCATCGACGGCCACCAAAGTGTCGGGCCAGGAGCCGCCGCCCAAGCCTCAGGAGCCGCCGGCGCGCCCGGAGGAATCGGTGCTGCCGCCGGTCGTCGTGACGGCGCCGCCGCCTATCTCCTCATCCTCCGAGGTCTTGATTCCCGGTCGCGACTTCGAGCTCCTGCCTCAAGGCCGACCCGCGGACGTCTTGAGACTCGTCCCCGGGTTGGTGATCAGCCAGCATCAGGGAGGTGGCAAGGCGGAACAGTACTTCCTGCGCGGCTTCGACGCCGACCACGGCACCGACATCGCCCTCTTCATCGACGGGCTCCCCGTCAATTTCCGTAGCCACGCTCACGGCCAGGGCTACGCCGATCTCCATTTCCTGATCCCCGAGACCGTCCAGCGCCTCGACGGCTTCAAGGGGCCGTACTTCCCCGAGTTCGGCGATTTCGCAACCGCCGGCGCCTTCAACTTCGTCCTCCTCGATACGGTCGCCGAGAACTACGCCGAGGCCGGCGGCGGCTCCTGGGGCACCATGCGCTATCTGACGCTCCTCTCGCCGACGCGCGACACTTTGAAGACGCTGATCGCGATCGAGTACTACCAGAGCGACGGCCCCTTCACCCATCCCAACGGCTACGAGCGCTTCAACTTCCTCGGCAAGGCCAAGGCGACCATTGCCGAGGGCATGGATCTCTCCGGGTGGGCGTCCTACTACCGGGCCGATTGGCACGGCTCGGGCGAGATCCCGGCGCGCGCGGTACGGTCCGGCCTTATCGGGCGATTCGACGCGATCGATGCCAACGAAGGCGGCTCGACCCAGCGCGCCAACCTGAATCTCGACTGGCGCTGGCGGCCGGACGACAGCCAGCTCGTCGCCCTGCACGCGTACGGGACGTACTACACGCTCGACCTCTTCAACGACTTCACCTTCTTCCTCAACGACGAGCAGAACGGGGACATGATCAACCAGCGCGACAGCCGGTATATGGCGGGCCTGGACGCGCTCTACCAGTACCAGAGCAAGCCGTTCGGCGTCAGCCTCACCAGTACGGCCGGCTTCCAGTACCGGATCGACACCCCGCGCGTCGTCCTGTCCACTGCGGTTCAGCGCCATCAGCTGGCCCGGACCCAGGACGTGTCGATCGTCGAGCAGTCGTACTCGCCGTTCGTGAAGTTCGACATCGTGCCGCTGCCCTGGTTGCGGTTCGTCACGGGTGCGCGCGGCGACTTCTTCAGCTACCACGTGCACGCGCGGGTGAACACGACCGAGGACGATCTGAACGGCAGCGTCACCGACGCCCGGCCCAACGTGAAAGCCAACCTCGTGCTCGGCCCCTGGTATCAGACGGAATTCTTCGCGAACTTCGGCACCGGGTATCACAGCAACGACGCGCGGGCGGTGGTCGCGGGTTCGACCCAGACGGCTCTGCCGACGGCGCAGGGCTACGAGTTCGGAGTTCGGAGCAAGGTCATTCCGCGGACGGAGCTCTCGCTGACCTACTGGGTGCTCGACCTCGCCAGCGAGCTGGTCTTCGTCGGCGACGAAGGCACCACCGAAGCCCGCGGGCCGAGCCACCGCGCGGGCATCGAGTTCGCGATGCGGCTGAAGATCCTGGACTGGCTGAGCTTCTCGGGCGATATGACGGCGAGTCGCGCCGAGTTCGACAACGGCAACGCCGTCGCACTGGCGCCGCGCCTGACGGCGCGCGCCGACCTGACCGCCCGCCTGCCGTGGGGACTCTCGTCGAGCCTCACGATGCGCTACCTCGGTGACCGCTATGCCGACGAGTTTCGGCACCAGACGGCCCGCGGCTACCTGCTCTTCGATCTCGTGGCGCGCTATCGCTACAAGTGGCTCGAGGCGTTCCTCAGTCTCGAGAACCTCACCAACGCCGAGTACCGCGAAGCGCAGTTCTTCTTCAACTCACGCCTGGCGGGCGAACCAACGGGCGGCGTGCCGGACATCCACTACACTCCGGGGAATCCGATCACGGTGTTCGGCGGACTGGCGGTGCGGTTCTAGCGCTCAGTCCCGGTCGCTGATTCGAAACTCGACCGGTACGACCGCCCACATCGACACCGGTCCCGCAGCGTTGAGCGCCGGCTCGAAGCGCCATCGACGCACCGCGTCGGCCGCCGCCTCGTCGAGGGCTTGATGTCCGGCCGATCGCGCGACGCTCACGTCGCTGACGCGTCCATCTGTCTCGATGTGAATGCGCAGCATGGTCGTCCCCTGGACGCCGGCGCGCCTCGCCGATTCCGGGTAGACGGGACGCACCTGATAGCCTCCCCTCGGTCGTGCCGCCCGGACGACCGGGCCGCCGGGAGCGGTGTCGGGAGTCCGCGACGCGACGGCGGACCGCGACGGCCTGGACTCCATCGAGGCGCCCGCGCTCGCGGCGGGGGGGCTCGACGGCGCTCCGCCGCTGTCGGGCTCGAGTGCCTTCGCCGCCTCCGCGACGGTCGCCGCCTGCGGCGGGCTCGGCGGGCTCTGCATCGGTGCGGGCGGCGGCGCCGCCTCGAGGGGTGGCGGTGGCAGCAGCGCTTGCGCCGCCGGCGCCACGGGCTCGTCGGGCGCCGCTGAGGCCACGGGCGCTGGGATCTTTCGTGGTTCGACGGCGGGAGCACGAACGGGTCGGGGCGGAGAGACGGCCGCGGGCGTGGCCGGCCTCGGTGGTGCCGGAACCTCCGCCGCCAGGTCGAGCCACACCGCGCGCGGCGGGGGCGACGGCGCCAATCCCGCGGCGCCCGCGAAGACGGCGATCACGCCCAACCCGAGATGAATCGCCAGCGAGCATGCCAGCGGGCGCACCGCCCGCATCGGCATTCGCATCGGCTCGACCAGCGCGAACAATCTCGGCAACATGTCGTACGGTCTACGCATCTCCGCCGGCCGACTACGCGCCGGCGACGTATGAACTCCGGCCGCTTCGTCACACCCGGACGGACGCCGCATATGATACGGCTTCTTCGGGAGTCGTGCTGGACAAACGGCCAGGCGCCGGAGAAGGGGGATCTACGACGAGGTGGCGAGTCGGGCGGGACTACTTGATCGCGACGGCCTTGACCTGGCGGAAGTCGGTGAGCCCGCCGAGCGTCTTGAGGACACCGTCCTGCACGAGCGTGGTCATGCCCTCGACCTTGGCGTGCTCGAGCATCTCGGCCACACGCGCCTTGGTCTGGATGAGCCGCTTCATCTCGTCGGTCGCGACGAACATCTCGTGGATGCCCAGGCGGCCGCGATAGCCGGTCTTGTTGCAAGAGGCGCAGCCCTTGCCGCGATACAGCACGAACGACCCGTCGTATTTCTGGTTGAGGGTCGCAAAGGGCTCTTCACCGAACGCCTGCGCGAGCTCGTCGTATTCGGAGCGCTCGGGATGGTACTCCTGGCGGCAGTCCTTGCAGACGCGCTTGACGAGCCGCTGGCCGAGGATGCCGAGCAGCGCGTCGGCGAAGTTGAACGAATCGAGCCCCATGTCGAGCAGGCGCACGATGGTCTCGATCGCGCTGTTGGTGTGAAGCGTGCTGAACACGAGGTGGCCGGTCAGCGACGCCTCGATGCCGGTCGCCGCCGTCTCCTCGTCGCGCATCTCACCGACCATGATCACGTCGGGATCGGCGCGCAGGAAGGCGCGCATCGCGGCGGCGAAGTCGAAGCCGATCTTCGGCATCACCTGCACCTGGCGCAGGCCGTACTGGGTGATCTCGACCGGATCCTCGGCGGTCCAGATCTTCCGGTCGGGCTTGTTGATGTGGCCGAGGAGCGAGTGCAAGGTGGTCGTCTTACCTGAGCCGGTCGGCCCGACGCAGAGGACGAGCCCGTAG
>DASPZZ010000036.1:0-1866 GCA_035635995.1 Binatia bacterium
CTCGATGGCCGAGCTCCTTCGCGGCGGGGTGACCACGGTGATGGAGATCGGCGGCGCCAGCGAGTACGTCGTCGCGCGGGCCGCGGACTTCGGCCTGCGCGTGTACGTGGGTCTCGCCTTCCGCTCGGGCCGCTGGCTCACACGCGACGGCCGGCGCGTCGAGTGGGAATGGGACGAGGAGCAGGGACGCCAGGGGCTCGCCCGGGCCATCGAGCTTCACAAGAAGCACGACGGCGCCCACGGCGACCTCGTGCGCTGCTTCTTCTCGCCGGCACAGGTCGACACGTGCACGCCCGACCTCCTGCAGGCGTCCAAGCGCGCCGCCGATGAGCGCCAGCGGCCCTGGCAGCTCCACACCTCGCAGTCCGTCGTCGAGTTCAACGAGATGCTGGGCCGCCACGGCAAGACACCCGTCGCGTGGCTCCGCGACCTCGGCGTGCTCGGCTCGAACGCGATCCTCGGCCACGCCATCGTCATCGGCGGCTCGTCCTGGACCAACTATCCGTCAGGCGACGTCGCGATCATGGCCGACGCCGGGTGCTCGGTCGCTCACGCGGTCTGGGTCTTCGCCCGGCGCGGAGTCGTGATGGAATCCTTCGCCAGCTACCGTCGCGCCGGCGTCAACATGTCGCTCGGCACCGATACGAATCCGCAGAGCGTCATCGAAGCGATGCGCTGGGCGGCGGTCGTGTCGAAGATCGTCGAGCGCAACACCGAGGCCACGACCGCCGCGCACGTCTTCGACGCCGCGACGCTCGGCGGTGCCCGGGCGCTCGGCCGCGACGATCTCGGCCGCATCGCGCCCGGCGCCAAGGCCGACCTGGTCCTCTGGAAGGGCGCCTCATGGGGCATGACGCCGCTGCGCGATCCGGTGAAGAACATCGTCTACAACGCGACGGCCGAGGACGTCGATCGCGTCTGGGTCAACGGCCGCCTCGTGGTCGACGGCGGCCGCGTGGGTGCGGCCGACGAGCACAAGATCTTCGCCGCGCTGCAGGCCGGGGGCGAGCGCATGTGGCCGCGCATGGGCCCCTTCGACTGGGCCGGCCGCGATGCCGACACGCTCTCGCCCCAGACTTATCCGGAGTGGCCTAGCAGCGCCTCCTGATTACCGGTGTATCCGACTCTCGTCGTTGACGCGAACGCGCCGGAATCGGACAATTCCGACGATGATCGAGCACTGGTTCATGACCATCATCCTGGCCGTTGTCGGGCTCGAGGGGGCCGCCTGCTGTTTCATGGCCTACAAAGCCCTCCGGCGGTCTGAGCAGATCGAGGCGCTGACGGCCTCGACGTACCTCGAGGCTCAGAAGGCCCTCACCCAGTCCCGCAGTTCGTCGCTCACCGCGGCGTCAGCTTCAGATCTTCGTACGGGCTCGAATAGGCGTGGCTCGTGATCAGGGTCAAGCCTGACTCCGCTACTCGCGGGCCGTGGCCGTTGATGAATGCGAGCTCCCAGATCGGGGCGATCATCGCCTTGTCGTGGATGAGCTGCTGGATCCGGTGGAGGACAGCCTCACGCTTCTTCGGATCCATCTCGCTCGCCTGCTCGCCGATGAGCCCCTCGATGTCCGGGTACGTCCCGTAGGTGAAGGTGCCGCCGGCCGCCACGAAGGCGTCGAGCCGGGTGGCGGCGTTGCCGAACGCGCCGCTCGCGGTCTGGATGATGTTCTTGAGCTTCTTCTGGCTGTTCTGCTGAATGAACGCGGCGCGCTCGAGCGGACGCAGCTGAGTCCGAATGCCGACCGTCTGCAGATAGTTCACCACGCCCTCGCCCAGATTCGCGTAGGACGCGTCGCAGAAGTAGTCCCCCGCGTCGAGCCCGTTGGGATATCCGGCTTCGGTCAGGAGCTGTCGCGCCTTCTT
>DASPZZ010000037.1:0-3467 GCA_035635995.1 Binatia bacterium
CGCCGGCGCCGCATATCAAGCCGAGTGAGCGCTCCACGGAGGGTTGGTCGAGTAGGCCGTCTCGCAGCGGCCTTCCCGGATCATTCGCTCGATCTCGAGCGCCATGGCGAGCGAGCGCACGTCCTCGGTTTCGGCCAGGACGACCTTCTCGCCCGCGCGCGACCGGCGGACGGCCCGGACCAGGTGGAGGACCTCGAGCTTGAGCGGATTGTCCTTGTGAACCTGCACGTGCTCGACGAAGGAGGCGCGCCGGTAGCGGATCGATTCCCGGTTGAGCGTGTACTCCTGCGCGGCGCGACGGTGGATCCGGATGTCCTGCTCGGAGTAGTCCAGGACGACGTACGCATCCGGCTGCGTGACGGAGAGCACGCGGATCTTCTCCTCGGTCGCGCGGCTCGCGGTGATGAGCGCGATCGTGCCGGACTCGAAGCCGATCTGGACGTTAGCGATGTCCGTCGCGGCCGAGTGGACCGACGAGCCCATCGCGGTGAGCCGCCGCGGCGGCGAGTCCACCAGCCCGAGCACGATGTCGAGGTCGTGGATCATCAGGTCCATCACCACGCTGTCCTTCTGCACGCGCGGGGCGAAGGGCCCGAGACGACGCGATTCGATGAGGATCGGGTGCTCCACGATCTTCTTCAGCTCCTGCACCGCGCCGTTGAACCGCTCGACGTGGCCGACGTGCAGCACGGCGCCGGTCCGCCGGGCGATCGCGAAGAGCTCGCGCGCCTCTTCCAGGGTGGGTGCGATCGGCTTCTCGACGAGGACGCCGATGCCGGCCTCCATGAGATCGGAGGCGACCTGGAAGTGCTGCTCGGTGGGCACGGCCACGCTCGCGAGATCGACCTTCCCGATCAGCTCGTGATGGTCGGAGAGCACCTGCGTGTCGTAGTAGGCGGCGACCTGCTTGGCGCGCTCGCGGTCGACGTCGACGACGCCGACCAGGTCGATGTCCCACAGCTCGGCGTACGCGAGCATGTGGTACTGCCCCATGTGGCCCGCGCCCACGACGCCGGCCCGCAGCCTTCGCTCGTCCCCGGCTCGCACCGCCATCACACCGGCTCGCTTTCGGGGCTCGGGACCGCGTCGGCCCCCGAGGTACCCGGCTGCGCCGGGCCGCAAATGCCCCGCTGCGACCCCGCGATGAACTCGAGCAGCTGAGCGACGGGGCCGGAGACCGGAAGCTCCTGGCGGATCCGCTCGACCGCCCGCGCCGTCGCGAGCCCGCTCCGGTAGAGCAACCGAAACGCGTCCTGCAGGAGGCGGCGCTCGGCTGGCTTCATGCCCGCGCGTCTGAGCCCCACCACGTTGACGGCGTGGGCGCCGGCCGGGTTGCCGTCTGCGAGCACGAATGGCGGGACGTCCGCGACCACCTTCGAGCAGCCCCCGATGTAGGCATAGGCGCCGATCCGGGTGAACGGCACAATGCCGACGAGGCCGCCGATGGTGGCGCCATCACCGATCTCACAGTGTCCCGTGATGCCCGCGTAGTTGATAACGATGACCCCGTCGCCGAGCCGACAATCGTGAGCCACGTGGCTCATCGCCATGATGAGGCAGCCCGCGCCGATCTCGGTCCATTCTTCGGCGTGGGTCGCGCGGTGGATCGTCACGTACTCGCGGATGGCCGTGTCGGCGCCGATCCGGACTCCCGACGGCGTGCCGTCCTTGAACTTGAGGTCCTGGGGCCGGCCGCCCAGGATCGTCCCGTGCCCGATCTTGGCGCGCTCACCGATCTCGACTTTGCCCTCCAGGATACAGTGATGGCCGATCTCGACGTCGGCGCCGATCGTCACCTCCGGGCCGACGATCGAGAACGCGCCGACGCGGACGGTCGGAGCGAGGCTTGCCTTCGGGTCGACGACGGCGGTCGGATGGATGCCGTCAGGCGCGGTCATCGGCCGTTCCCGACTCGCCGGTCTGCGCCGGCGCGATCCCGAGGCGGGTTTCCAGCTGCTCGAGACGGCGCTCCGCGGCGCGGAGACGGCGGGACATGTCGGGCAGGTGCTTCTGGGAGGCGAAGAGCCGCTTGGCCTGGAGCATCGGCACGGCCGGCGAGCCCAGCCGCCGCTCGCCCGCCGGCACGTCCTCAGCGACCCCGGCCTGGGCGCCGAGCACCGCGCCGTCACCGATCGTCAGATGGTCCGCGAAGCCGACCTGCCCGGCGGCGATGACACCGCGCCCGAGCCGGCACGAGCCAGAGATACCGACCTGGGCCACGATGATCGAGTGCTCGCCGATCTCGACGTTGTGGCCGACCTGGACGAGGTTGTCGATCTTGGTCCCGCGGCGGACGATCGTGCGTCCGAGCATGGCGCGGTCGATCGTCGTGTTGGCGCCGATGTCCACGTCGTCCTCGATCACGACGATGCCGACCTGAGGGATCTTGCGATGCCCCCCGCTGTCGAAGACGTAGCCGAATCCGTCGCCGCCGATGACCGCGCCGGCCTGGACGACCACGCGGCACCCGAGCCGGACCCCCTCGCACAGAACGACCCGCGGATGGAGCAACGATCCCTCGCCGACCTCGACGCCGGCACCGACGTAGACGAGCGGATGGATGCGGACTCGGGGCCCGATGACCGCCCCGGCGCCGATCACCGCCAGGGCGCCGACGGACGCGCTCGGGTCGACACGCGCGTCACGCGCCACGATCGCCGACGAATCGATCCCGGGAGGGGGCGCGGAGGCCGGGTGAAACAGCGTGAGCAGCGCGATCAGCGCCTGCTGGGGGGCGCTGGAGCGCAGGAGCGGCCCCGGCAAGCCCGACACGCTCTCGGCCACGAGCAGCGCGCCGGCGCGCGACGTCTCGGCGGCCGGCCGATACCTCGTATCGATCAGGAAGGAGATCTGCTCCGGCCCGGCGACGTCGAGCGCCGCCACACCGGTCACGCGCCGGCCGGGGTCGCCCTCGAGCTTGGCGCCCAGGGTCGCGGCGAGTTCACCGAGCGTGAACCCGGCGGGCCGGCTCATCAGGGCTTCTTCGCCGGGGCCTGAATGTCGTACGCGCGAATGACCTCGTCGGTCAGGTCGGCGTCGGCCGAGGCATAGAGGACCGAGGCCCCCCGCTTCTCCACGATCATGTAGTAGCCGCGATCCTTGCCGACCTTCTCGATCACCCCTGACAGATCCTGGAGCACGCGCTGGAGGAGCGCCTGCTCCTTCTTCTCGAGCTCCTTCTGGAAGTCGTCCATCATCCTCGCGGCGTCGCGGCGCTTTCGCTCGAACGCCTCCTGCTTGTCGCGCCGCGCGTCGGCGGTCATCAGGGGGCCCTTCTTTTCCAGCTCGTCGCGCAGCTTCTCGAGCTCTTGCCGCTTGCCGTCCATCTCCTTCTGCATCACCGATTTCTCGCGCTCGAGCTGCTCGCGCGCCGCCACGCCGGCCGACGACCGCGCCAGGACGCGCTGTACGTCGATATAGGCGATCCGGATCGACGACGCCGGGGGCGCCGCAGCGGGTGCGGGTTG
>DASPZZ010000038.1:0-9193 GCA_035635995.1 Binatia bacterium
TAGTTGATGATCGGCACGCGCGCCTTGCCCGCGTTCTCGAAGAGCCAGCGATAGGGCTCCGGATTCCACGGCTCGCCCGTCGAGCCGAGGACGCGGAGCGATCCGAGCTCGTGAGCGTGCACGTGCTCGGCGCCGTGAGGCATGAGCGCGCGCACCGCGGTGGGCGAGAGCCCCATGACGGTTATCTGGTGCCGCTCGACGAGCGACCACAGGCGGTCCGGCTTGGGATAGTCGGGCACGCCCTCGAAGAGGACGGCCGTGCCGCCGTGGAAGAGCCCGGCGGTGATGAGCATCGGGCCCATCAGCCAGCCGAGGTCAGTCAGCCAGAAGAGTCGATCGCCCGGGCCCACGTCCATGAGATAGCCAAAGTCGTGGGCGCACTTGAGGAGAAAGCCGCCCTGCGTGAGCACCGCGCCCTTCGGCCGGCCTGTCGTCCCCGACGTATAGATGATGAGGCACGGGCGGTCGAACTCGACCGGCAACGCCGGGCACGCGTCCGACTCCTTCCCGATCAGCTCGTGCCACCAGCAGTCGCGCCCGCTGGTCCACGGGATCTCGCGCCCGAGCCGCTTGTAGACGATCACGTGCTCGATGGAGGGCGACGCGGCCGCCGCCTCGTCGGCGGTCTCTTTCATCTTCACGATCTGGCCGCGGCGGTAGAAGCCGTCGGCCGTGAGGAGGGCCTTCGCCTCGCAATCCTGAAGACGCGAGGCCACCGCCTGCGCGCCGTACCCGGAAAAGCACGGCGTGTAGATGGCGCCGATCCGCACGATCGCGAGCGTCGCGATGGCCGCCTCGGGCGACATCGGGAGGAACACGCCCACGCGGTCGCCCTCGCCCACGCCGAGCCGCTTCAGCGCGTTGGCGAGCCGGTTCACCTCGCGCGCGAGCTCGCGGTAGGTCAGCGTCCGGCTGCGGCCGTCGTCCCCCTCCCAGATGAGCGCCGGCTGCTCGCCGCGACCGGCGTCGATGTTGCGGTCCACGCAGTTGTCGGCGAAGTTCATGAGGCCGCCCTCGAACCAGCGCGGCCACTGGACGCCGCGCGAGACGTCGCGCACCCGCGTGTAGGGACGCGTGAAGCGCAGGCCGAGGTCGCGTACCACGGCGTCCCAGTACCAGTCCGGGTCCGCGACGCTCCGCCGCTGCAGCTCCTCCAGCGAGCCGATACCGAGGGAGCGCATGAAGCGCGCCAGACGCGTGCGCTCGGCGTACTCCCCCGTGGGCCGCCAGACGATCTCGCCCCTGCCGGTCTCGGTCACGCGCTCCTCCCGAGATGGCAGTGTACTCGGAGGGGGGCTACGGAGCCAACGTGCGACGCCGGGCTCAGCTCCCCACCGACAGCGTCGCGACGAGGCCGGCGACGAGCCCTGCGTAGGCGGACGCGATCAGCGCACGTTGCCGACTCGGGAGCGTGTCGTAGCCGGGCACCGGGTTGCGCCAGCGTTGCACGAGTGTCCAGAGACCGACCACCAGAACGATGAGCAGCAGCGGAGACCGGGTCAGCAGCAGCGCGATGACGCCGATGGCATAGCCGGCCACCCAGTAAGCGCGCGTGAAGGCGCCCGCGATGCGGCCGCCGTCCAGCGGCGGTACCGGCACGAGGTTGAAGAGGTTTATCAGGATGGCGGTGTGGCCGAGCGCCAGGAGAAGCCGCTGCTCCAGCGCGAGCCCGGCGCCGAGCACCGCCCACGCGGCCAGCGAGCCCGCGAGCGGGCCGGCCATCGCCACCCTTGCCTCGACCGCGGCGTCGCGCGGGCGGCCGTGCATCGCGACGAAGGCGCCCACGAACGGAATGAACATCGGCGCGCCCGCCGGGATGCCCTCGATCCGCATGGCGACGACGTGCCCCATCTCGTGGACGAAGATCAACAGGACGAAGCCGGCCGCGAACAGCCACCCCCACTCGATCGCGTAGGCGCCGATCGAGAGCAGCATGGTCGCGAGCGTCTTGAACTTCAGGGCACCCGCCAGGAAGCCGAGAAGCTTGGCCTTGCCCAGGAGGAAGAGCAGCCCGGCGCCGGCGAAGCCCGCGGCGGTCCGGCCTCCGTGCGAGGGGCGCGTCATGGGTCGAGCCCCCGGGCGCTGGAGATCCTGGTAGACCGCGCGCAGGTTTTCGATCTCGGCTGACCGGCGCTCGGTCTCGCTCGAGTCGGTCACGCCTTCGCGAGCTTGATGGGTCGCGGGATGAACCACGCTTCGTACACGATGATCCCGAGGAAGACGAGCTTCATGATCCCGAAATTGGCCGCGAGGACCTTGTAGAACATGCCGAGGCCAGCCGGCGGAAAGGTCACGCGCCAGGTCTCGCCTCGCTGGGCAAGCAACTCGTTGATGAACGTCATGTTGACCAGATAGGCGGCCACGAGGAAGGACAGCGCGCCGATCACGACCGCGATTCCCTGCAACCCGACGCTCCGCTTGCCGCCGGCGAAGCGCAGGGCGCCTTGGCCGACGAGCACGCCGATCACCACCGCCACGAGGCCGAAGCCGATCTTGGTGAGCACGGTGACGCCCCACCAGGCGAGCACCCCGACGGCGCCGCCCAGGGCGGCGCCCACCACCGCCATCGGATAGTTGATGTCCTGCGACATGCTCGCGACGCCGCTGCGGAGCTGGAGCTTGAGAATTTCGTAGCAGGTGCTGCAGAAGACGCGATCCCCGGCGGTGACGCGATCGCTCTCGCTCAGCGCCGCCTGACATCGCGCGCACCTCGTCGCGACGGGTGTCGCCGTGGATGGATCAACGTGGGCCATGGTGGTCCTCCCTCGCGCAAAACTGGGATAGATCCACGATAGGTTCTCGGTCGGCGTCGGGTCAAACATTGCGCGCGTTCCCACACCTCCGCCAAACGACACTCCCCCTCGGGCCTGGCGACGCGTCCTGTGCGGTCTGTAGGGCCAACGCGCGGCCCCGGGCTACACTCCCTTCGGCCGGTGATAGAATCCGCTCCGCGAGAGGAGATATGGCCGACGCGCAGACTCGTTTCGAAGTGCCGGACAGCGGGGGATTGGCGGGAAAGGTCGCTGTCGTCACGGGCGGAGGCGCTGCCGGCGACGGCATCGGCAACGGTCGCGCCTCGGCGATCCTCCTCGCCCGAGCCGGCACCCGCGTGGTCGTGGTCGACCGCGATCTGGCCCTCGCCAAGCGGACGGTCGAGATGATCGAGGCCGGCGGCGGCGAGGCGCTCGCCTTCCAGGCCGACGTCACGCGCGCGACCGACTGCGCGGCCATGGTCGAGGCCGCGCTCGACCGCTACGGCCGCCTCGACTTCCTCGACAACAACGTCGGTATCGGCAGCCGCGGCTCCGTCGTGGACGAGACCGAAGAGAGCTGGCGCCGCGTGATGACGGTCAACGTCGACACCATGTTTCTCGCCGCGAAGCACGCCATCCCCGCCATGCGGCGGACCGGCGGCGGCGCCATCGTCAACGTATCGTCGATCTCGGCGCTCCGGCCGCGCGGTCTCACCGCCTACTCCGTTTCCAAGGGTGCCGTCATCGCGCTGACGCGCGCGATGGCGGTCGATCATGGGCCCGAGGGCATCCGGGTGAACTGTGTCGCGCCCGGTCCGGTCTACACGCCGATGGTCTATCAGCGCGGCATGAGCCCGGCCTCGCGCGACCGCCGGCGCAAGGCCTCGGCGCTCGGGATCGAGGGGACCGGCTGGGACATCGGGCACGCCGTGCGGTTCCTGCTGTCGGACTTCGCGCGCTACATCACCGGCCACACGCTCGTGGTGGACGGCGGCACGTCACTGTCGGCGCCCGAGCGCGACACCGGCGGCGCCGGAGGCTAGTGCCCCCGCACGACCCGCTGCTCAACGCCCGGCGCACGGGATACATGCGGCGCGGATACAGCGCCCAGTATCACACGTACCGGCCCAAACCCCCGGCGGCCCTCGTCGACGTCCTGCTGCAGCGCGCCGACACGCGACGTCCGCGACTCGTGGTCGATCTCGGCAGCGGCACGGGCATCTCGACGACCGTCTGGGCCGCCCACGCCGAGCACGTGATCGGGATCGAGCCGCTCGACGAGATGCGGAAGATCGCCGAGGCCGGCAACCACTCCCCGAACGTGCGCTTCCAGGCGGGCGTGGCCCAGCAGACCGGGCTCCCGGACGGCGCCGCGGACATCGCGACGTGCGCGCAGTCGCTCCACCACACGGAGCCCGAGAGCACCCTGGCCGAGGTCGGTCGGATCTTGCGGGCCGGCGGCGTCTTCGCCGCCTACGACTACGACGTGCCCCCGACGGTCCACTGGGAGGCCGAGCAGGCGTTCGCCGCGTTCATCGACCGCGTGCGCGCGCTTCGGAAGCGGCACGGGATCCGCAGCGAACAGCAGCAGTGGGAAAAGGACGAGCACGTCAAGCGAATGCGGACCAGCGGCGTGTTCCGTCACCTCAACGAGATCCTGCTGCACAACGTCGAGCCATGCACCGCGGCGCGCTGGATCGGGTTCGCGCTCTCGGTCGCAATCGTCCTGCCCGTGCTCGACCTCGGCCTGTCCGACGACGAGCTCGGGTTGACGGCGCTCCGCGAGGTCGCCCAGCGCACGCTCGGGGACGAGGGGCGGCCGTGGTACGTGAGCTATCGCGTCCGGCTCGGGGTCAAGTGATGCCCTACTTCCCGAAGACCTCCTTGAGCAGGTCCGTCACGCGGGCGGCCGGGTCGGCTCTGATCTTGCGTTCCTCCTCGCCCACCACGTAGTAGAGCCCGTCGAGGGCCTTGCCGACGACGTAGCGGTCGAGATCGTAGTTCTCGGTCTTCAAGAACGGGATGGCCTTCCCCTGGCCGAGCAGCTCGTTGTACTGCCGCGTCGTGCCGACCTCGTTCATCGCCTGATCCACGATGGGACGGAAGGCCAGCGCGAGCGAGGCGGAGGTCTTGCCCTTGAAGTAGTCGGTTGCCGCGGTGGGCGTCCCGCCCAGGATCCGCTGTGCGTCCTCGATGGACATCTTTCCGATCGCGTCCCAGAAAATCTTCTTCGCCTCCGGCGCCGCGCGCTCGGCTGCGCGGTTCATGCTGAGCACGAGCTTGTCGACCTCGGAGCCGTAGCCCGCCGCGCGCAGGCCGCGCTCGACCGTACGCAACCGCTCGGGCATCAGGATCTTGATCGCCTTGTTCGTGAAGTAGCCGTCGGTCTTGCCCGTCAGCTTCACGGCGTTCTCGGTCCCGACCTGGAGCGCCTGCTTGAGCGCGGCGCCGACCCTCGCGTCGCCCGACGTTCCGACGCCCGGGCGCGAGTAGGTGTCCATCTCCTTGAGGATCTGGTCGAGCTGGGCCGAGGCCGGCGCCGCGATCAAGACGACGAGCGCGGAGAGGACGAAGGCGGCTCGCCGCATCGGCTCAGGCCTCCTCGAGCTGGCGGGCCAGCGCCGCGCGATCGGTGACCGGCAGCTCGCAGGCGTAGTTTCGGCAGACGTAGGCGGTCGCCTTGCCGCCCACCGCTTCCCGGCCCTCGAGAAGCGGAATGCCCGCCGCTCCCCCGGCGTCGCCCGCCACGATGCCGGTCACGACCCGGTTCGGCAGATACCGGCTGAAGACCTCGGCCACCAGCGACCCGAGCCCGTCGCCCGCCGCCGGAGCGACCAGCGCGATCTCGACCACCGGCCCGAGGTGGAAGTCGAGCGCGCAGAGGAACCGGCCGAAGCCGCTCGCGTATCGGGCCATGAGATCCGCCATCGGCCGGAGCGCCTTCAGCGCCGTCGCTTCGTAGCGCGACTCGCCGGTCAGCACCGCCAGCCGGAAGAGCGTCTCGGCGGCGACCGACGTCCCGCACGGCACGGCGTTGTCGAAGAGGTTGCGCGGCCGGACGATGAGCGGCTCGTGATCGCTCCCGGTGTCGTAGAAGCCCTCGAGGCGCTCGTCCCAGAAGAGCCTGACCATCTCGTCGGCGAGACCGCGCGCCTCGTCGAGCCAGCGCCGGTCGAAGGTCGCCTCGTACACCTCGAGCAGCGCCGCCGCGACCATCGCGTGATCTTCCAGGTAGCCCTTGAGCTTGGCCCGTCCGCCCTTCCAGGTCCGGAGCAGCCGCCCCTCGGCCCTCATCGCTCCCAGCACGAACTCCGCGTTCCTCACGGCGGCGGCGATGTAGTCGGGCCGGCCGAGCGCGCGGCCGGCCTCGGCGAACGCGCGGCACGCGAGACCGTTCCACGACGCCAGGACCTTGTCGTCGCGGCCGGGATGGATGCGGCGCTCGCGCGCCTCGTAGAGCTTCTTCCGGATCGGTGCCAGCCGCTCGGGGTCGGGCTCGCCCGCCACGTAGAGGATGCTCTTGCCCTCGAAGTTCGCGCCGCGGTCCACGCCCCAGTAACGGCCGGCATAATCCGCGTCGGCGTCGCCCAGCACCTCGCGCAGCTCGTCCGGCGTCCAGACGAAGAACTTGCCCTCGTGGCCCTCGGAGTCGGCGTCCTGCGACGAGTAGAAGCCGCCGGCCGGGTCGGTCATCTCGCGCAGGATGTAGTCGAGCGTCTCCTCGCAGATCCGCCGGGACTCGGGATCGCCCAGTGCCAGCCAGCCGTGGAGGTAGAGCGAGGCGAGCTGGCCGTTGTCGTAGAGCATCTTCTCGAAGTGGGGCACGAGCCAGTGCGCGTCGACCGAGTAGCGGTGAAAGCCGCCGCCGACCTGGTCGTACATGCCGCCGCGCGCCATCAGCGTCAGCGTCGTGTGCGCCATCTGGCGCGCGCGCGCGTTCTGCGTGCGCTTCCCGTAGCGCAGGACGAACTCCCAGATCATCGGCTGCGGAAATTTCGGCGCGCCGCCGAGGCCGCCGTCGGCGTCGTCGAACTGCGCCGAGATCGCCTGGAAGGCCTCGCCGAGGACCGCCGGGGTGAGGAGCTCGGTCGCCGCCCGCAAGCGCTCGGATTGCCCGAGCGCCTCGCCGATCTTGCGCGACGACTCGACGACCTCGCCGCGACGCGACGTCCACGCCTCCGCGATCGCCTCGAGCAGGCGCGGGAACCCCGGAAGACCGTGCCGGTCGACGGGCGGGAAGTAAGTGCCGCCGTAGAACGGCTTGCCGTCGGGCGTCAGGAACACGGTCATCGGCCAGCCGCCGTGACCGGTCATCGACTGGACGGCCTGCATGTAAATCTGATCGACGTCCGGGCGCTCTTCGCGGTCGACCTTCACGTTCACGAAGTGGCGGTTCATCACGCCCGCGATCTCGGCGTTCTCGAACGACTCGTGCTCCATCACGTGGCACCAGTGGCAGGCCGAGTAGCCGACGGAGAGGAGCACCGGCTTGTCCTCGGCCCGTGCCTTCGCGAAGGCCTCGTCGCCCCACGGGTACCAGTCGACGGGATTGTGGGCGTGCTGCAGCAGGTAGGGACTGGTCTCGCGCGCGAGGCGGTTTTCGGCCACGATGGGCCTCCGGTCAGCGGGTGAACGGCAGCGCGCTGACACTCGCCGCCATCGCTCGACCACCGAAGCGAACCGACACGCGGGTGCCCGGCTCGGCGTGCTGGCGACGGACGAACGCCAGCGCGATCGGCCGCTCGAGACCGAACGACCACGTCGCGCTCGTGACCTTGCCGACCGGTTCCTCGTTGACCACGACCTCGGCGCCGGCCTCCGGCAATTCCTTGCCGTCCAGCACCAGGCCTCGAAGCATTCGATTCACGTGTCCCCGGTCTCGGATCCTCACGACGACCTCCTGGCCGGGGTAGCAGCCCTTCGTGTAGGAGAGGAGGTTCTCGAACGGGATCTCGGGCAACAGCACAGACTCGTCGACGTCGTGACCGAAGACAGGCGTCCCCGCCTCGATCCTGAGCGACTCGAAAGCCTCGGGGCCGACCGGCTCAACGCCAGCCCCACGGACAAGCGCGGCTCGGACCGTCGGCGCCTCGCTCAAAGGACTCATGATCCACACTTCGGCCTCGCCGGTCTCGCCGCCGCCGCTCACGATTCGCACCGGGATGTCGCCAAGTTTTGCCACGACGTGCGACCACGGCCTCTCCGGCGGACTGACGCCTATGATGCGCTCGCTCGTCTCGCGCGCCTTTGGGCCGGCCAGCAGAAAGAGCGACGTCTCGCGCGAGACGTCTTGAATCACCACCTTCTCGGAGAAGAGGTAGTGGTCGAGCGCCTCGGCGGTCTTCGTGGCCATCGCCGGCGGCGTCACGACGAAGATCCGGTCGTCGGCGACCCAGACGGCGACGACGACCTGCACCTTGCCGTGGACGTCGAGCAGCGTCGCCGCACACCCCTGCCCCGGTCCGAGCGCCTTGATCTCGTTGCTGAGAAGGGCATGGAGGAACGTCGCCCGATCGCGCCCCGTGAGCTCGAGGACGCCGTGCTGGCCGCGGTCGAGGAGCCCCACGTGACGCCGCACGAGTGCCCACTCTTGGGACGGAGCCATGGCGTCATTCTACATGACGTCGCGGCGCTCGGCGGGAGCGCCCGACCCCCGTGCTAGACTGCGCGCCGTGCGACCGCCGCCGCGCCGGACGATCCGTCGCTTCCAGCGCCAGCTGCTCGCGTGGTACGCGGCGCACGGTCGCGACCTGCCCTGGCGTCGGACCCGGCAGCCGTACCGCGTGCTGGTGTCCGAGATCATGCTCCAGCAAACCCAGGTCGACCGGGTCGTCCCGAAGTACCGCGAGTTCCTCCGCCGCTATCCGACGCTCGAGCGTCTCGCCGCCGCACCCGTCGACGCCGTGCGGCGCCTCTGGTACCCGCTCGGCTACAACATCCGCCCGATCCGCCTCCACGCGATCGCCCGCGAGACCGTCGCCCGCTACGGTGGGCGCCTGCCCGATCGCGAAGAGGCGCTCCGAGAGCTACCGGGCGTCGGGCGCTACACGGCGGGCGCGATCCTCTCGTTCGCCTACGGCCGCGACACGGCGGTCCTCGATACCAATGTGCGCCGCGTCCTGGGCCGTGTCTTTCTGGGTCCGCGCCGGCTCGCGCGCGTCCGCGGACAAAAGACGTTCTGGGACCTCGCGGCGGCACTCGTCCCGCGCGGCCGGGGCTACGACTTCAACCAGGCGCTCATGGATTTCGGCGCGACGTGGTGCACGCCGCGCAAGCCCCGCTGCGCTCCCTGCCCCATGAAGCGCTTCTGCGCCAGCTACCGACTTGCCTGACGTCATCGAGGTCGTCGCGGCCCTGATCCAGGACGGCGAAGGCCGTTACCTGATCACGCGCCGGCGTGACGGCTCGCACCTCGCCGGCATGTGGGAGTTCCCGGGCGG
>DASPZZ010000039.1:0-2943 GCA_035635995.1 Binatia bacterium
GCCGACGGCCCCTTCACCGGCGTGCCGTTCTTGCTGAAGGACCTGCTGGCCGAGTATGCCGGGGTCAGGTTCACCGAGGGCTCGGCGTTCCTCGACGGGCGCTACACACCCGAGGCCGACAGCGAGCTGACGCGGCGCCTGCGCCGCGCGGGCCTCATCGTCGTCGGCAAGACGAACACGCCCGAGTTCGGGATTCTTCCCACCACCGAGCCCCGGCTCTTCGGGCCCACGCGCAATCCGTGGAGCCTCGGCCGCACGCCCGGCGGCTCGAGCGGCGGGTCGGCCGCCGCCGTCGCGGCGGGTCTGGTCGCAATGGCTCACGCGAACGACGGCGGGGGATCGATCCGCATTCCCGCGTCCTGCTGCGGGCTCTTCGGCCTCAAGCCCACGCGCGGCCGCAATCCGCTCGGCCCGTTCTACGGCGACATCTTCAGCGGCCTGGTGGTCGAGCACGCGGTGACGCGCTCGGTGCGCGACAGCGCGGCGCTCCTCGACGCCACCGCGGGGCCGGATCTGGGCGATCCCTACACCGCGCCGCCTCCGGCCCGCCCGTTTCTCGAAGAAGTCAGCCGGCCGCCCGGCTTTCTGCGCGTCGCGTTCACGTCGCGCGCCGCGACCGGGGTGCCCGTGCACGCCGACTGCGTGCGCGCCGTGGAGGACGCCGCGAAGCTTTGCGCGGATCTCGGCCACGAGGTGGTCGAGGCGACACCCGAGCTCGAGGGCGATGCGATCAGTCAGGCGTTCATCACCGTGTGGTCGGCGGGCACCTCGTGGAGCATCGACGACTGGGCGCGGCGCACCGGACAGACGCCGAGCGCGGATCGCTTCGAGCCGCTCACCTGGGCGCTCTACGAGATGGGCAACCTCCGCAGCGCCGCGGACTATCTGCTCGCCGTTCAGGACCTCCAGCGGATCACGCGCCGGGTGGCGCAGTTCTTCGTCGAGTACGACGTGTGGCTCTCGCCGACGCTCGCCGAGCCGCCGCCCCCGCTCGGAAGCTTCGACCCGGCGCCCGACAACCCGATGCAGGGGATCTTCCGGGCGGCGCAGTTCGTGCCGTTCACGCCGATCTTCAACGCGACGGGCCAGCCGGCCATGTCCGTCCCGCTCTTCTGGAATCAGGACAACGTCCCGATCGGCGTGCAGTTCGCCGGACGCTACGGTGACGAGGCGACGCTCTTCCGGCTCGCCGCGCAGCTCGAGCAGGCGCGTCCGTGGGCCGGCCGTTGGCCGACGCTCTAGGGGCGGCACGGCCGTGACTGAGCGGTCGGGGGCCGGCGCGCCGGACCCGTACGACGTGTCGACCTACGGCGAGCGCATCGCCGACGTGTACGATCACCTGCCGCGCCTGCCCGCCAACACCGAGCGCGCCGTGGAGTTTCTCGCGGCCGCGGCCGGGCGCGGCCCGATCCTGGAGCTCGGCATCGGGACCGGTCGCCTCGCTCTGCCGCTCGCCCAGCGGGGCTTTGCGGTTCACGGCATCGACGCGTCGCCGGCGATGGTGGGCAGGCTTCGCGCGAAGCTCGGCGCCGATCGCGTCACGATCACGATGGGCGACTTCGCCGACATGGCGATCGCCGGGCGGTTCTCGCTGATCTTCGTCGCGTTCAACACGTTCTTCGGCTTGCTCACGCAGGAGGATCAGATCCGCTGCTTCGGCGGGATCGCCGAGCACCTCACCGACGACGGCGTCTTCGTGATCGAGGCCTTCGTGCCGGATCTGACTCGATTCACGCACGGTCAGCGCGTGGGCGTGACCAGCCTCGCCACCGACGAGGTCTATCTCGAGACCAGCGTCCACGATCCGGTCGCCCAGCGCGTGCGCTCCCAGCAGGTCGTCATCAACGAGCATGGCGTCCGGATGTACCCTGTCGAGATCCGCTACGCCTGGCCGTCCGAGCTCGACCTGATGGCGCGCCTGGCCGGCCTCCGCCTGCGCGAACGGTGGGCCGGCTGGAGCCGTGAGGCCTTTGGTGCCTCGAGCGGCGCCCACGTGTCGGTCTACGAGCGCGCCAGACAGGAAAGGACGCCATGACCTCAGTCGCCGACCTCGACACACCCGCCGTCACCGTCGACCTCGACATCATGCGGGACAACATCCGCCGCGTGCAGGCGCATCTCTCGCGGCACGCCATCGCTAACCGGCCGCACATCAAGACGCACAAGATCCCCGCGATCGGGCGGATGCAGATGGAGGCCGGCGCCATCGGCATCACTTGCCAGAAGCTCGGCGAGGTCGAGGTGTTCGTGGACGCTGGCATCACCGACGACGTGCTGCTGACCTACAACATCCTCGGCCGGCCGAAGACCGACCGGCTCATGGCGCTGGTCAAGCGCGTGCGACGGCTCACGGTCGTCCTCGACAACGACGTCGTCGCGCGCGAGCTGTCGGAGGCCGGCGCGCACGCCGGCACCGACGTGCGCTTCCTGGTCGAGTGCGACACCGGGTTCGGTCGGACGGGGGTGCAGACGCCCGACGAGGCGTTCGCTCTGGCGCGGACGGTCATGCGCCTCCCCCGCATGCACTTCGAGGGGCTGATGACCTTCCCCAACCGCGAGCCGAACACCCGCGACTTCTTTGCGCACGCGCTGGCGCTGTTCAAGCAGGCCGGGATCCCGGTACCGGTGGTGTCCGGCGGGGGCACGCCCGCGCTCTTCACCGCGCAGAACTTCCCGATGCTCACCGAGCATCGGGCCGGGACCTGCGTCTACAACGACGCGATGGTCGTCTCGACCGGCACCGCCACCTGGGACCACTGCGCCATGCGCGTGCGGGCGACGGTGGTGAGCCGGCCGACGCCCACGCGCGCGATCCTCGATGCCGGCTCCAAGGTGCTCACGTCGGATCTCTATTTCATGAAGGGCTACGGGCACGTGATGGAATATCCCGACGCGGCCGTGACCGGCCTCTCGGAGGAGCACGGCACCGTCGACCTCTCCGCG
>DASPZZ010000040.1:0-3237 GCA_035635995.1 Binatia bacterium
CTCGCTACAACGTCGGAAGCGTGCGGGGCCGCGGCCCGAGTGCGTGCCTGCCCCTCGTGCGCGGGCCCGGGAAGCGCCCGTGACCGAACGGGCTATAGGCGACCACGGCGACGCCATGCCGCTCGCACCACGGGAGCACGGCGTGCTCGATCGTGATACAGGACCTGATTGCACGCGAGCGTGCCCTCGCCGGCGACCGCGCGGGCCTCATCGAGATCGGGCGTGTCGAAGTTGCTCACGCCCCCGAGAGGATCGTTCCCTCGCGCTGAAGCTGCTCGAACGCGGCGAACGTGTCTTCCAGCGCGTGCTCGCCACGCCAGTGCAGCAGATAGCAGTCCAGCCGGTCGGTCCCGAGACGCGCGAGCGACCGTTCGCAGGCGGCCAGGGTTTCGCGCCGCGAGGCGTTGTCGGGCACGACCTTCGAGACCAGGAAGACCTCGTCGCGCGATCACGGACGCGCGGTCGCCGTCCTCGTGGTACCAGGTCCCCCTGGCCTACCACCGCGACCTCCTTCCCCGTGGGACCGAATCGGCGCCGTTCCACGTCTCCGCCCTCCGTGTCATCAAGCCGGCCGACTCGCGTCGGACAGCGCCGCACGCGCCGCCGTGCGAAGGTCGCCGAATCGGAGGAGCGCCCCGAGCGCCAGCACCAGGACACTCAGCGCGAAGACCTGCTTCCAATCCAGCTCGACCACCCCGCGCAGCACGATCTCACGCAGGGTCGAGACGATCCCGAGCTCGACCATGAAGTCGACCGCGATCCTATGCTCCTGCAGGTAGATGATGAGCAGCCGCACTACCTCGACCATGACGAGGACGAACAGCACCTCGGCGATCACCACTCGGAAGTCGAGCGTGGACGACAGCACCTCTCGAAACAGCCCGGCAATCGTCCGCGTCATCAGCGCGAAGAGGGCCAGCCCGATCGCCAGCACCAGGAGGTCCTGCGCGGGCTCCAGAAAGCGCCGGGCGAGTCGATGGACGCCGGTGTGGGAGACGCCGGCCTCGCTCGATCGACCGAGCATCACCGGGCGCCAGCCGGGGCCGGCGCGCCGAAGTAGTCGATGCATCGGTCGATCGCGCGCGGGTAGTCCGGCTTGAACAGGAGCCGTCGCTCCAAGTGCGCCATACGGCGGCGGGCGAAATCGCCCGCCCTCCGCGAGGGGGACAGCGGGCCCGCGACGGGCCGTTTCGCGAGGTCTGCAGCGCTCCTCATGGTCCCACCTCCGCCGCGGCCAGCGAGCCGGAGACGTCCGCCCTGCCGGACGCGACGTTCCGGAGTGGGGACAATGCGGCGAACTGGCGCGCCTCGAGGCCGTACCGCTTCAGCAGCTTGCCGAGGTCCCGGCGCTCCTTGCCGGCCGCCTCGGCGGCACGACTCACGTTGCCCTGGTGCTCGGCCAGGAGCCGCACGAGGTACTCGCGGTCGAACGCCTCCACGACCTTTCGCTTCGCGACCTTGTACGGGTGCGAGACGTCGATACCGACCGGCGGAGTGTGCACGTGGACGTTCGAGACCGGAAGACCGAGATCCGCAGCCTCGATGACTCCGCCTTGCGCCACGTGGACGGCCCGAACGATCGCGCTCTCGAGCTCGCGGATATTGCCGGGCCACTCGAACCCGAGCAGTGCTTCCGCCGCGCCGAGCGAGATCCGTGGAGCCGGCCCGGCGCCCAGGTAGTGCATTCCCAGGAAGTGTGCCGCGAGCGGCAGGATGTCCTCGCGCCGCTCGCGGAGAGTCGGCAGCGTGACCGAGAACACGCACAGGCGATAGTAGAGATCCCTCCGGAATTGTCCGTCCTGAACCATCCGGTCCAGGCTGGCGTTCGTCGCGGCGACGAAGCGGGCCTCGACGCGCTGCTCCGATGCGGAGCCCACCGGACGGAAGGTCCGCTCCTGGACGACCCGGAGGAGCGCGACCTGGGCGCGCGGGGTGAGCGTCTCCGCCTCGTCCAGGAACACCGTGCCCCCGCCCGCGTGGGCGAGCAGACCCACCCGTCGCGCGTGCGCGTCGGTGAAGGCGCCGCGCTCATGCCCGAAGAGCTCGCTCTCGAGCAAGGTGTCAACGAGTGAGCCGCAGTTCACCGCGATGAACGGCGCCGACGCCCGCGGGCTCAAGTGGTGGATGGCCCGGGCCACGAGCTCCTTGCCCGTCCCCGTCTCGCCAGTGATCAAGACCGTCCCGTCCGTCCGGGCGATCATCGGAAGTCTCGAGACGAGGTCCGCGAACCCCGGGGCGTTCCCGATGAGTTGAGCCAGGACCCCCGGCCCCGATGGATGTCCGGTTACGCGCTGTTCCGTGCTCATGTGCTGCGCCTCCCGCGGTGGACCCGTTCGGGGCTTGGTCACGATCTACAAGGGCCGTCTGCACGACCGAGAGCAGGGCGCCTCCGTCGAAGGGCTTGGAGAGAAATCCGGCCGCGCCGGCCCCGAGCGCCCGCGCGCGAGTTTCTTGGTCATCGTGAGCCGTGAGGATGATGACGGGCGTTCGGCAGCCATCCCGGGCCAATCGTCGCTGGAGCTCCGCGCCGCTCATGCCCGGCAGGCTCAGGTCGAGCACCAGGCATCCAGTACGCCGCCGGGCGGGCGATCCGAGGAACTCCTCGGCCGAGGCGAAAATCGCCACCGGGAGTCCGACGGAGCGCAAGAGGCCCTCGACGGCCAGACGAATCGATTCGTCATCGTCGACGACGCAGACGACGCGCTCCTTGCTCATGTGCTGCGTACCGTACGGCGCGCGCGCCGGGCCGCATAGATATACGTTGGTGTAATCGCGTCAGGTAATCACCCGAGGGCCCCGAGGTGACCCGCGGGCACCGGGCGGTCAGACGAGCTTTTCGACCATCCGAACGAGCGCGGCGAGCGATTCGGCGCGCATCTTCTTCATGATGTGGCGGCGATGAACCTTGATCGTGATCTCGCTGACGCCCAGCTCGGCGGCAGCCTGCTTGTTGAGCAAGCCGCCGGCGACCAGGGTCAACACCTCGCGCTCGCGTGACGACAGCTTATCGTAGCGTCTCTGGATCTCGGTCTGCTCCGCGCGCTGCTGTCTCGCCGCCCGGTCTCGCTCGAACGCTTGACGAATGGCGTCGAGCAAATCCTGATCGCGAAACGGCTTGGCGAGAAATTCGACCGCCCCGGCTTTCATGGCGCGAACGCTCATCCGGATGTCGCCGTGGCCCGTGATGAAGATGATCGGAATGTGCTCTCCGGCGTCGACGAGCTCGCGCTGGAGGTC
>DASPZZ010000041.1:0-2455 GCA_035635995.1 Binatia bacterium
CGCTGAAGGCGATTGTCGGGTGGGTCGAGCCCGGCTCTACCCCCTTGAGTTTCACCTTGATGTCGGCCCGAAGCCGCTCGATCGCCGCCGCGCGCCCGCCGGGCGATCGGAACTCTGGATAGAGATTGAAGCGGTCCATGAGGGCCCCGAGGCGTGTCTGGCTCAGGATCTCCTCGGTGATCGTGTGCAGGCCGGTCTCGAGCTCGCCGGTGACCGTGAGCCGCCCGGAGCCCTCGACGCCTCCTGCTTGCGCGACGAGGAGCGTCGCCGTCGCGCGGTACATCCTGGGGAGGGACAACGTGAGACTCAAGCAGCTCGCGAACAGGGTACAGAAGACCACGCAGGCCAGACTTCCGCGCCGGCTCCACACCAACGCGAGGTCGAAGTCCCCGTGCACCGCACCCGTCATCCGTCCGCTCCTAATTCCATCTCCGGCTCACGGCACCACGACGATGTCGCCGGCACGAAGAAAGAAGTTCTCCTGCTTGCCGTCCGCCGCGATGCCCTTGCCGTAGTTGAAGAGCATCCGAGTCACCGTCTTGCCCTCCTGTCGGAGGACCGCTACCCGCGACGGCGAGGCGAAGTCGGTGAAGCCCCCGGCCACGGCGATGGCGTCGAGGACGGTGGTGCGAGTTCGCAATTCGTATCGGCCCGCCTTCCTGACCTCGCCCATCACTGAGACCGTGACGCTGTGGATCTCGCGGACGATGACCGACACCTCCGGGGCGGACATGTAATTGGACAGCTTCTTCGTCACCACGGCCTTGAGCTGCATCGGGGTGAGGCCCGCCGCCTGCACGTCGTTGACCAGCGGCAGCGATATTTTCCCGTCGGGGCGGACGGGCACAGTCCGGCTGATCGACGTGTTGTTCCACACTGCGACGTCCAGGACGTCGTCGGGCCCGATCGTGTACTGATCGGCCAGCCCGCAATCGACGCCGATCAGGAGCGCCATCGCCACAATCGCCACGCCGCCGCACCTTGCTAGCGTCATCGCGCGGTTCCTCCTTGACCGACACCGCCTGCGGATCTCTAGTCCTGAGGGTCGGCCTCCTGGGCATAGTGCTCAATGCTGGTAATCCCCGTACTGGCAGGCGGAAATTCCTCGAAACGACACCTCCACGGCGATCAGGACGGGCCTCCAGAGACTCCGGAAATCACGCACGGCTGAGACGAGAACGAGGCGTGGCGTTCGGGCACGTGTCGGGCACCTCGAGCGTCTTTTCGAGGTGCTCCTGATCCTCGACGACGATCAGCGCCGCGCCGCCGTACTGGAGAAGGTGGCGCGCCTCGCCGGGAGCGCTCGTCGGGTAGATGCCGCAGGTGATCGCGCCGAGGGGCCTGCGCCGCCAGATCGGCGATCGTCCCCGGCCGCTTGGTATAGCCCGTCGGCCGACGCGAGCCGTCCGCACAGATAGTTCTTGCCGATGGCCGAGACCGGCAGCCTGAGCCCGAGCTCGGGCACGCGCTGGCCGACCCAGGCCGTGAACGTGTTGCTGTTGGGGCCCGGCCACATCCGGTAGCTGGACGGATAGGGATAGGCGGCCACCGCCGCCTCGACGCGCGCGATGATCGCGTCGACGCCCTCGCCGCGCAGGTCGACGAGCCGCTCCGGGTGGGCGCCGAACCAGAAATTGTCGGGCCCGGTCCGGTTGACGCGCAGGGCCGGGAGACCGCGATCGACTCCCCAGCCGATCACCTCGTAGCGCGTGTAGGCGCCGGCGTCGCGCGGCTTCACGGCGATCCACGTGTGCACCGCGATGAGCCCGCGCAGGCCCACCGTGCGCGCCGCGTAGACCTGCACGACCGGCTCGGACGTCGTCGCCGGGTCGGGCGCCTGGCCCGAGGGGCCGCGCTCCAGCTCCCACCAATTCGTCCCGGCCCGCTGCACCACGGCGCAGCCGCTCGCGGTCATGGCGGTGACGACCAAGATCGCCGCCGACAGGATGCGCTTCACCCGCCGAGCTCCCTGCGGACGATCTGGGCGCCGTCGACGAGCGCGGCGAGCTTCTGCTTCACCACCCAGCGCGGCGTTTCCCAGAATCCGCAGTCGGGATTGAGCCAGAGCTTCTCGGGTGGCACGTGCTTCAAGATCGCGCGGATTCGCTCGGCCACGTCGGCGGCCGACTCGGCCTTGAACGCCTTGACGTCGATGACGCCCGCGCCCAGCTCCTTGTCGGTCGGGAACTCTCGCCAGAGGCGCAGATCGTCCATCCCGCGGTTGGCGAACTCGAGCACGATCTGGGACGCGCGCAGCTCGCGCAGCGCCGGATACAGATTCCGGAAATCGCGCACCGCCGAGAACGGCCGCCCGTAGAGGTTGCCGAAGCAGACGTGCACGGCAATCTTCGCCTCGACGCCCTCGACGGCCTGGTTCACGCCCTGCTCGAAGCGCGGGGCCGAGCCGGCGTACATCCCGCTGTGCGGCTCGTCGATCTGGATGAAGTCGGCGCCC
>DASPZZ010000042.1:0-1720 GCA_035635995.1 Binatia bacterium
AGTGGGGGAGGCCGGGGCGATCCCCGTTCCGGCGCTCGTCGCCGAGGCCATCGACGACGCGCTCGCGCCGCTCGGCGTACGCGTGCGCGAGATGCCGCTCGACCCCGATCGTCTCCGGCGCTTGATCGAAAACGCTCGTGCTTCGTCTCGCTAGGCTCGGCGCGCGCGTGCAGGCGGCCGGGGGACGGGGCCTGTCGCCGGGAGCCGTGCCCGCGCGGCCGGCTGCGTCACCCGCTCGCCCGATTCGCAGCTCTTCGAGCTGCGGGCGGGACGAGGGGGGCCCACTACGCCGGCCGCGAGGGCACGGCTCCCGGCGCCACCCGTCCGTCGCCCGTCTGGGCGTGTCGATTCGCTTCGCCAACCGCCAGCCGTCGTTGCGCGGTGCGCTTGGACGTCGGCAGCGTTGGCGGCCGCGCGCGTCGCTCGCGAGAGCTTGAGCGTCGCCATGGTGTCGACGTCGGTTCTGGCCGAGGTGGTGATGCTCGGCGCCAATATCGTCTATGGCACGTCCTACGTCGTGGCGCGGGTGACGCTCGAAAGCGTCCCGCCCGCGATGCTCGCGTTCTCGCGGCTCGGCATCGGGGCGCTGGCTCTGGTGCTGTTCTCCCGGGGACAACCCGCGGAGCCGCTTTCCCGCCACGACCGTCGGGCTATCGCGTGGATGGGGATTCTCGGCTTCGCGGGCGCGTACGTCTGCTCGAACTGGGGGATCGCGCACTCCACGGCGACGAACGCGGCGCTCTTGATCACCGTCGAGCCGGTCGCGATGATCCTCCTGAGCCCGTGGTATCTCGGCGAGCGGCTGTCGCGTCGTGGAGGGATCGGCGCGACGCTCACGATCGTCGGGACAGTGGTCCTCGTCGTCAACGGGATTCCGGGCGTGACCGAGAAGCTCGTGCCGCACTGGTCGGGCGACCTGGTGCTCGTGCTCGCGGGCGTCGCGTACGCGTCGTACTCGCTCCTCGGGCGCCGCGTCCTGGAGCGCCACGCTCCGCTTGCCGTCACGATCCGGTCGCTCGTATGGGGCGCGGCGGCTCTCGTGCCGGTTGCCGGGCTCGAGTGGGCTTCGGGGGCTCGGCCGGTCTGGAGCGCCACGGCCGTCTCCGGCACGCTCTATCTTGCCGTCGTCATTACCGCGCTCGGTTACGTCGTCTGGAACTGGGCGCTCGCGCGGGTCCCGGCTCCACAGGCGGCGATCTTTCTCAACGTCCAGCCGATCGTGGGAGCGCTCCTGGGGGCCGCGCTGCTGGGCGAACCCATCACGCTCTTTACGGTCCTGGGGGGGACTCTTGTCGTGACGGGCCTCGCGGTGGCATTCGGGCCCGGGGCCCGGTAACGGTATACTCGAATCCGTGGCCGAGCCTCGCCGCTATCAGCTTCAGAAGGACGACGCCAACCGCCTGATCGCCGACCTGCTCGACGTCGAGGAAGTGCCGGCCGAGCGCCGCGGGTACTATGTGCAGCTTCTGACGACCGTGCTCAAGCTCCACGAAGACGGAGCCGGGACGGGCGACCTCAAGATCACCACCACGGCACTCAAGGAACTGCGCTACGCCTACAAGGTGTTCGCGCCGTACGCCGGCGTCCGTAAGGTGACGGTCTTCGGCTCGGCGCGTGCGGCCTCGAGCGAGGCGGCAATGGCGAGCGCGCTTCTCTTCGGCAAGCGAATGACCGAGGAGGGGTGGATGGTCGTCACCGGCGCCGGCGCCGGCATCATGGG
>DASPZZ010000043.1:0-11391 GCA_035635995.1 Binatia bacterium
GCCTCGGCCACCTGAGCGCGCACCGTGGCCTCCGGGTACTTGGCGAGGTTTGCGTGCCAGAGCGTGTGATTGCCGATCTCGTAGCCGTGGCTCACCAGGTACTGGAGCTTTCGCCCCTCGTACTCGGGCTGATTGAAGAGCCGGTTCGGCTTGGAGGCGCCCGGCAGGACGTAGAACGTCCCGCCCCGGCCGAAATCGGGCTTCTCGGCGATGAACGCCTCGAGGACACCGATGGCGGACTTCGGATCGATCTGGACGCTGCCGTTCGCCTCGACGTAGCGGAACTGACCCGGTGAGGAGTCGTCGAACGTGAGGACGACCGGCGTCGTCCCGGCCGGGACCTGGATGCGCCGATCGAGCAGGTCACCCAGGTTGATCAGCCGGTACCCCTTCGCGTAGAGCGTCTCAAGGTCGCGCCGGAAGTTCTCGGGAGTTCGCGTCCAGCGCTCCTCGGGGTAGTCGATCTTGTGGTACTCGAGGATCATCACACGGCCGAGCTCGTTGGGGATGAGGTCGGCCGCGCCTGTATACGAAATGAGCAACAGTGCCGCCGTCAGAATCAATGACAGTACCAACAAAAGTTTCACTTGGTCCCGGAGACCTCTTTCTGCCTTAGCGCGCTGGCGGTGTAGTCGTTCCGGGGGTTCCACAGCATCCAGCCGACCGCCCCGGCGTCGTCGGCTCCCTTGATCTGCGCGCGGACCTCGGTCACGCCGAAGATCCGCCGGTCGAACGCGTAGTCCTTGAAGTCCTGCAGCCACGGCCGCACGCGCACGCGGTGCTGGGAGGCGCGGTGCTGAATCAGCCGCACGCTCTCGCGGACCACCTCGTAGGGGTTCTGGACGGGGTTGCGGAACCCCGGGATCCCCACGTGATAGCCGGAGGGATAGACCATCGGGCAGAGATAGTCGAGGTGCGGCGCCAGCTCCTCGATGCGCTGGCCGATGTCGGTGTCGTTCTCGTTGAACGCCGTGTAGCCGAAGACGTCGGCGGCGACGAACACTCCCAGCGGACCGAGCTCGCGGCGGGCTTTGCCGAGGAAGCCGGCAATGGCGGGCAGCCGCGTGGTCTTGTTGTTCGGCGACGAGTACTTCGCGGCGCCCAGCTTGCCGTCGGTGGGGAAGCGGACGTAGTCGAACTGGATCTCGTCGAATCCCTTGCTGGCGGCCTCGCGCGCGATCGCGACGTTGTAGCGCCAGACCTCCTCGCGGAACGGATCGACCCAGGCGAGCTTCTCGTTGTCGATCCACGGCTTTCCGGTCCGCGTGTCCATGATCGCGAGCTCGGGCCGGGCGTGGGCGAGGATGTTGTCCTTGAAGGTCACGATGCGCGCGATCGTGTAGATGCCGCGCGATTTCAGGTCGGCCATCAGCCCGTCGAAGTCCTTGAGCGTGCCGGGTCCCTGGGCGCCGATCGCCAGCGCTTCCGGGACCTGGGTGCGGTACACGATCCAGCCGCGGTCGCCCTTCACGTCGATCACGACGGCGTTCAGCTCGGTTCGCGCGGCCAGGTCGAGGACGCGGCCGCGGATTCCCTTGTCGCCGATGCCGAAGTACGTGAGGTACGCCGCCCTCACCATCTGCGGCTTCATGACGACCTCGACCGGGTCGGGAGTCGGCTGCAGGATCGCTCTCGCGAATCCGGGCCGCTTGATCAGGAGCGGCGCGTCCGGCGGATGGCCTTCCACGCTGAATCGGCCCTCGGCGTTCGTCCGGTGTTCGATTCCGCCGATTACGACCGACGTGCCCTCGAGCGGAGCGCGGCTCGCGTCAAGGATCTGACCAGTGACCATCTTTGGCCAGCTCACGCGCGGCGGCTCGGGCGCGCGCTCGACCGGTTTGCCGAGGTATTCGGAGACTGGACCGGGCCTGGGCACTGGATAAGGTCGAGCCAGGGTCGTCGCGCGAGCGAGATCCGACGGAGCGAGCAGCCCGTAGCCAGTCAGAATCGCAACGATGAGAAGACCGGCTGTATAGGCGCCATCCAGGATGTTGCGACGACGATTCGACGACGTGTGCTCGTCACTCATGGGTACTTTCGACAATACCGAACGCGACAACACGGTCAAAGTAAAAATTTTGCGGCTACAATTCCTCGCATGCCACCCATCACACGCTTTGGCTGCGAGATCGCGCGCAGGCGTTTCGTCGAGGTCGGCGGTCTACGCTTGAGCTTTCTCGAGTGGGGCATCGCCGGCCGCCCCGTCCTCTGTTTTCTGCACGGCGGCTCGGCCCACGCCCACTGGTTCGACCGGGTCACGCCCGCGTTCGCCGATCGGTTTCACGTGATCGCGCTCGATCAGCGCGGTCACGGCGAGAGCCAATGGGCGCAGCCGCCCGCGTACGCGACGGAAAACTTCGCGGCCGACCTGCTCGGCGTCATCGACGCGCTCGGATGGAGGCGGGTCGCGCTCATCGGCCACTCGATGGGGGGCCACAACGCGATGTCCTTTTCAGCCTGGCACCCGGACCGCGTGAGCGCGCTCGTCATCATCGACTCCCGCCCGGTCATCCCGACCGATCGGCTGGACCGGCTACGCCGGCGCGGCGAGCGCACGCTGCGGCCGTACCCCACGCTCGAGGCCGCGGCCCAGTCCTTCCGCCTGCTGCCGCGCGAGACGGCGGCCGACCCGGCCTTCCTCGCGCACCTCGGTGCCGCGGGGGTCGTCGAGCGCGACGGGGCCTGGGTCTATCGCTTCGATCCGGCGAGCAACAGCGCGCGCCGGCCGGTCGACGCCTGGTCGCTCCTGGACCGGATCACCGCGCCGACCCTGATCGCGCGCGGCGAGCTGAGCCCCGTCCTGCCGCGCGACATGGCCGACAAGCTGCGCGCGGCGATTCGGAGCGCGACGCTCGCGGAGATTCCGGCGAGCTACCATCACCTGGTGCTCGACAACCCCGCCGGATTCGTCCAGACTCTCGATGCCTTTCTCGCGGGAGCGTTCGAAGCGGGGAAGTAGCGCGTCGGAGGCCGTCATGGGCGGCAGGATGGTGATCGCCGGTTCGCTCGTCGTCGCGCTCGCTGCTTGTGGAGCCAAGCTGTCTCCCCTGCAGGAGCGCGCCTGGGACGCCTTCTATGAGTGCAAGCAGAAGGCGCCGTCGGCCGTCCTCCAGCAAATTGGGGAGGACGGTCATCTCTCCTACAGCGCTCGCGAGGGCGACGTCGGCATCATGCAGCGGTGCCTCGAGGCGAAGTTCGGCTACCGCTTCCACTGAGCATGCGCTGGCCATGGCTCGGCCTGCTGGTCCTCTTACTCGGTTGCGCGCCGTCCCCGCGCGAGACGGTACCGCTTGCGGTCGTCGAGGTACCCATCCAGTTGATCGGTAACATCGTGTTCGTAGCGGCGACCGTCAATGATGGCCGTAGTAGCGCGCTCCTCATCGTGGATACCGGCGCCGATTCGACGATCCTCACGCCGCGGCTGCTCAATCGGCTCGGTGTCGTCGTGCCCGCCGATGCGCCCAAGCGAAAGATCCGCGTCGTCGGCGGCCAAACGCTCGACGTGCCCTTCGTCAAGATCGCGACGATCCGGGTGGGCCAGGCGACGATGAAGGACCAGGAGATCGGCGTCTACGAGATCCACCCGGATGCGCCAGTCATCGACGGTCTACTCGGCGGCGACTTTCTCCATCGGTTCAGGGTGACGCTGGACCGGACCGCGAAGCAAATGCGGCTGGCGCCGCTCGGGCGCTGAGTAGACCTTTAGTCGCCCCACGCGCTCGATGGGGCGCCCGCGAGACTACCGGTCGATGCGGAAGCGCTCGATCGCCGCGGGGTCCAGCTCGACGCCGAGTCCCGGCCCGGTCGGGACCCGGATCTCGCCGTTCGCGGGAACGATGGGCTCGGTCACGATGTCGGCCGCCAGCGCGCCGCTGACGCCGACCGCGAACACGCCTTCCATGAGGGCTCCGGGCCAGGCCGCGCAGAGCTGCGCCACCGCCGCCGTCGCGACGCTCGTGCTCGGGTGGTTCCCCGGGTAGATTCGCATTCCGGCCGCGCTCGCCAGCGCCCAGAGCCGCCAGACCCGATACATCCCGCCGTTCTTCGCGATCTTGGTCTGCACCACCGTGGCGGCGCGCCGGCGAATCACCTCGAGCAGCGAGTGGTCGGTCGAGACCGACTCGTCCGCCATGATCGGAATGCTGGTGGCCCGGCAGAGCGCGGCCAGGCCCTCCAGATCCCAGATGGCGATCGGCTGCTCGGCGGCGTCGATGTCGTGGGGCTCGAGCTTCCGGAGCAGGCTGAGCGCGGCGTCGTACGAGAGCGCTCCGTTGGCGTCGACCCGGAGCACGATCCGGTCCCCGAAACGGTCCCGCAGCGCGACGACGTTGGCCAGGTCCAGGCGCGGGTCGACGCCGATCTTCAGCCCGAAATGCCGGAAGCCACGGTCGTAGAATGCCTGCGCGGATTCCAGGGTCTCGGCGACCGTGGGCTTCATCGCGAGGAGGCCGGCGATCCGCACCCGGTCCCGGCACTCGCCGCCGAGGAGCTTGTGCACCGGCAGCCCCACCCCCTTCCCGGCGATGTCGTACAGCGCGTCGGCGACGGCCGCCTGCGCGTAGAACGTGTTGTAGAGCGCCTCGTTCAGCGTCGCCAGGATTCCCGCGATGTCGAACGGCGAGCGTCCGGCGATCAGCGGCTCGAAGTGGTCCTTGACGGTGCGGACGAGGTTCCAGAGCACCTCGGCGCTGCCCTGCCGGCGCCACGCCTGGGTCTCGCCGATCCCGACGATCCCTTCGTCCGTGTGCACGCGCACGATGAGCGTCTCGACCGTCTCGCGGCCGGCGCCCTGCGAGATCTTGAACGGCTGCGCGAAGGGCAGGCGAAGCGGGATGGTCTCGAGCTCGGTGATCTTCACGCCCTCTAGCCTCCCAGCCGCTCGATGCGGACGGCGCAGACCTTGTATTCGGGGATCTTCGACACGGGATCGCTGGCGGAGTTGGTCAGGAAGTTCGCGGCCGAGTCCTCGAGCTTCACGAACGGCACGAACACCGCGCCGGCGCGCACCGCCTCCGTGACGCGCGCGTATCCCTCGAGCTCGCCGCGGCGGGAGGCCATGCGGACGCGCGAGCCCGTGTCCACCCCGAGCCGCCGCGCGTCGCTGGGATGAATCGCGATCTCGAGTCGCGGCGCCAGCTCGAGCAGGCCCTGCACACGCCGGGTGAGCGTGCCGCCGTGCCAGTGGTAGAGCAGCCGGCCCGTGTTCAGGAGGAACGGGAAGTCGCGGTCCGGCAGCTCGGCGGCCTCGACCGTCTCGAGAGCGGGGATGAAGCGCGCCCGGCCGAGCGGGAAGGACTCCGCGTAGAGATAGGGCGTCCCGCGATGCTCCGGTGTCGGGCACGGCCACTGCAGACCGCCCTCGCGGTCGAGCCGCGCGTGCGAGAGCCCGGCCAGAAACGGCGTGAGGCGGGCCATCTCGTCGAAAATTTCCGCCGCGCCGCCCTCGTAGTCGAACTGCCGCCCCACGCTCGTGCCGAGCCTCGCCGCCACCCGCCTGGCCAGCTCGGCCGTGATCCACCAGTCGGGCCTTGCCAGTCTCGGCGGCGGGAGCGCCTGGCGCACGCGCTGCACCCTGCGCTCGGAGTTGGTGAACGTGCCTTCTTTCTCGGCGAAGGCGGCCGCCGGCAGGAAGACGTTCGCACGCTCGGCGGTCTCGTGCATGAAGAGGTCCTGGACGACGAGGAAGTCGAGCTGCCCGATCGCCTTCTCGGCGTGGTGGAGATCGGGCTCCGAGAGCAGGGGATTCTCGCCCACGATGTACATCGCGCGCGTCTCGCCGGAGAGGCCTCCCTCGACGATCTCGGTCACGACGCGGCCCGGGCGCTCCGGCGGCCGGGTGCCCCACGCCGCCTCGAACTTCGCGAGCGTCTCGGGGACGTAGTGCTGGTAGCCGGGCAGGTTCGTCGGGATGCAGCCGGCGTCGCCGCAGCCCTGGACGTTGTTCTGTCCGCGGAGCGGCGAGATGCCGCTGCCCGGGAAGCCCATCTGGCCCGCCACGAGGGAGAGGTTCAGGAGCGCGTGGGCGTTGTGAATGCCGTTGACGTGCTGGGTGATCCCCATGCCCCAGATAAGACAGGAGCCCTTGAAGGCGGGGCGTGCATACCAGCGCGCTGCTTGCGCGATGTCTCGCGCCGGCACGCCGGTGGCGCGCGCGGCGTGCTCGAGCGTGAACGGCGCCAGCGACTCGCGCCAGGCGTCGAACCCCTCGGTGCGCCGCTCGATGAACTCGCGTGCCGCGAGCCCCTCGTCGAGGATGACGCGGGCCATCGCGTTGAACAGCGGGACGTCCGTGCCCGGGCGCTGCTGGATCCAGAGGTCCGCCTGGTCGCAGAGCTCGACGCGCTTGGGATTGACGACGATCAGCCGCGCGCCGCGGCTCATGGCCCGCCGGAAGCGGATCGCGATCACCGGGTGGTTCGCGGAGGCGTCGGCGCCGACGACCATCAGGCAGCCGGCGTCTTCGTAGTCCTGATACGAGTTGGAGGTGGCGCCGGAGCCCATCGAGGCCAGCATCGCCTCGACCGAGGGCGAGTGGCAGAGCCGCGTGCAGTGGTCCACGTCGTTGGTCTGCATCACGACGCGGCAGAACTTCTGGATGAGGTAGCCGTCCTCGTTGGTGGCCTTGGCGCTGGCGAGCGCGCCAAAGCGCCCGCGGTTCCGCGCGAGCCCTTCGGCCGCGGCGTCGAGCGCCTCGTCCCAGCCCACCTCGGCCCAGGCTCCGTCGCGGCGGATCATCGGGCTCGTGATTCGATCGCGCGAGTGGACGAATCCCGTGCCGAAGCGCCCCTTGACGCAGAGCATGCCGAGACTCGACTTGTTCGCCGGCACGTCGTCGGCCATCACGGCAAGCCTCTGAGGGCTTCGCTCCCCGTCTGGCTCCCCCGCGATCACGTTGAGCGTGATGCCGCAGCCGACACCGCAGTACGGGCACGTGGTGTCCACACGGCGCGCGCTCCTGGCGGGCGTCTCTTTCGGCCGCAGGGCGCCCGTCGGGCAGGTCGCCACGCACTGGCCGCACGAGGTGCAAACCGACGAGGCCATCGTGTCGTCGCCGAAGACGCCGACTTTCATGGCGTGGCCGCGGCCCAGCAACGCGATCGCCCCGATCTGCTGGACGTCGTCGCAGGCGACCGCGCAGCGGCCGCAGAGGATACACGCTTCGCGGTCGAGGACGAAGAAGGACTTGCTCGCGTCCACCTCGAAGCGGTGCTGCGGCGCCCAGCGAGGCTCGAGCAGCCCGTGACGCGCTCCCGCTTCGCCGAGCTGGCTGTAGTCGCCTTCTCCCGCCAGCATCGAGCGCGTGAGGTCGAGGACCGCCTTCCGTACGCGGACCGCGTCAGGGTGCTCGGTCGAGACGACCATGCCCTCGCGGGCCGGCAGGTGACAGGAGGCCGGGAGGCCGCGCTGGCCTTCGACGTGGACGAGACAGGTTCGGCAGGCACCGAGCGGCGAGCGGTCCGGGTCCTTGCAGAGTTGCGGCAGCGCGATCCCCAGACGGTTCACGCCGTCCAGGACGGTGGCGCCCTCGGGAAGCTCGACCGTCCGCGCGTCGATCGCCAGCTTCATCGGAGCCTTATGATACGCCGAACTCGCCCGGGAACTCGGCCAGGCCGGAGAGCACGGCGAAGGGCGCCGCCTGACCGAGGCCGCAGAGCGAGGCCACCTGGATGACCTCGCTGAGCGACTTCACGCTCGCCGGATCGACTGGACCGTCGAGCATCGCGAGCAGGCGCGCCGTGCCCTCGCGGCAGGGCGTGCACTTGCCGCACGACTCCCGCGTGTTGAACGCGAGCAGCGTCCGGACCGCGTCGCGCACCGACGCGCGCTCGTCGAGCGCGACGACCCCGCCGGTGCCGGGATTGACCGGGCCGCGCGGGATGAGCGGCTCGTCGAACTGACGGGGATGCACGAGGCTGCCCGACGGGCCGCCGACGACCGCGGCGTGGATGGGCCGCCCCGTCGACGACCCGCCGCCGACCGTGTCGATCAGCGTGCGCAGCGTGCACCCGAGCTCCAGCTCCACGATGCCCGGCCGCCGCACGTGCCCCGACAGGCCGAAGAGCTTCGTCCCGCGCCCGCCGCCCAGGCCCGCGAACCACGCCCCGCCGCGCGCGACGATCGACGGCACCGCGGAGAGCGTCTCGACGTTGTTGATGACGGTCGGCTTGCCCCAGAGCCCCGCCTCGACGGGAAACGGCGGGCGAGGGCGCGGCATCGCGCGCCGGCCCTCGACCGACTCGAGCAGCGCCGTCTCCTCGCCCAGGACGAACCCGCCGGCGCCGCGCCGGATCTCGACCTCGAGCGAGAAGTCCGAGCCGAGGATGCGCTCGCCCGCGAGCCCGCACGCGCGCGCCTGGGTGAGCGCCGCGGCCATGCGCGCGGCCGAGAGCTCGGCCTCGCCGTGTATATAGAGGATGCCGCGCGAGGCGCCCGCCGCGAACGCCGCCAGCAGCATCGCCTCGAGCAGCCGGTGGGGGTCGCCCTCCATCAGGTGGCGGTCCTTGAAGATGCCCGGCTCGCCCTCTTCACCGTTCACGACGATGTACTTCGGCGCCCCCCGCGCGGCCCGGCACCCGGCCCATTTCACCGCCGTCTGGAAGTAGGCGCCGCCGCGCCCCGCGAGCCCCGCCGTGCGCACCTCCTCGATGACGCGTTCGGGTCTGCCGTCGCTCAGGGCCTGCGCGAGCCCGGAGTAAGCGCCGTGGCGGAGCGCGTCGGCGATGTCGCCGGGATCGGTGAGGCCGCAGCGCTCGAGCAGCACGCGGCGCTGAGGGGCCATGAATTCGTGGCCGGCGTCGGCCGGCGCCTCACGCGCTCCCGGGACCAGCGCGTCCAGCAGTCGCGGAACGTCGGCGGCGGCCACGGGACCCGTGACGAGGGGCCGTTGTCCGTCGCGCACGACGGTGACGGTGGGGGCGGCCCAGCACATGCCATTGCACCCCGCCGTGATGACGGGGAACGGCAGCTTCAGGCGCGTGACCTGCTCGCGGAGCGCCTCCAGGGTGTCGCGAGCGCCGACAGCCATCGAGCAGGCGCCGACGCCGACGACGAGACGGGCGCCGCCTCGCCGCCGGTCGGCCTCGCTCACGAGCGCGGCAAAGCGCTGCGCCGGCGTACCCGAGGCGAGCGGGAGCGGGGCGACGGCGGGCGTGGCGAGCGATCCGGCGTGCGCCGGTGCCGCGAGCAGCGAATCGAGGTCGCCCGGTTCTACCCGGCCCCGGTAGGCGTGGTCGACCTCGATCACCGGGGCCACCGAGCACGCGAACGCGCAGTCGAGCTCTTCGAGCGTGACGGCGCCGTCGGCGGTCGTCTGGCCCGCCCCGATGCCGAGCTTGCCCTCGCACGCGGCCAGCAGCTCGCGTCCGCCGCGCACGCGGCAGCTCACGCCCGTGCAGACGCGGACGATCCGGCGCCCGGGCCGCGAAAGCCTCAGCTCGGGATAATGGCTCGCGACGCCCCACACCTCGCTCTTCGGCACGCGCAGGTGCGCCGCGATCCGGTCGAGGGTGTCGGGCGAGAGCCAGCGCTCGGCACGCTGCGCCTCCTCGAGCGCCGGCAAGAGCCACGTGCGCTCGCGGGGAAAGTCCGAGGGACGCTCCGACGGGTCGGTCATCTCGGACGCAGAGCTTACCCCGGAACCGAGCCGGCCGGGCGGCCGGCTACTGCTCGAGCCTGGCGATGAACTCCCTCAGCGTGGGCGCCCACTTCGCCGCCTCGGGGCCGCTCGCCGAGTGTCCGAGCTCGGTGTCGATCTCGAAATACTTCGCGTCGACACCCGCCCGGCCGAGCTTGTCCATCACCGCCGGCGCGATCGACGGCGGGAAGAGCTTGTCGGTCCGCGAGATCACGTAGAGCACCTTGGCGCGGACCTGGCCGAAGTCCTGCTCGGCGTCGAACTTCACCGAGGCCTTGCGCAGCGTGATCATCGAGTTGGGGTCGAACTGCCGCGACCACCCCTCGGCGAGCTGCCGCAGGCGCGCCGCGCGCTGCTCGGGGTCGGCGATCGTTCGCGCCAGCACCTCGTTCTGACCGTAGCGCTGGAGCGTCTCGATGCGGAGCTGGAGCAGGGTCGGGAAGATCCCGCCGCGCTCGTAGTGCCAGCCGCCGTTCCAGTTCGGGTCGGCGGCGAAGCGGTCCACGAGCGACTTGACGGCGGCGTCGCCACCGGAACCCTTCGGCGCCGACACGACCGGGACGACACCGCTCATGAAGGTCGGGTACGTCACCGCCCACTGGAACGCCTGATAGCCACCGTAGGACGGCCCGGCGACGGCCACGAGGTGCTGCGCGCCGAGGCCGTCGAGGAGCATCTTCTGGGCGCCGACGATGTCGCGCAGCGTGATGTCCGGGAAGTCGGGGCCGTAGGGCTTGCCGGTTTTTGGATTCTTGCTCGCGGGCGCCGTGGAGCCGAACGACGAGCCGAGCATGTTGGACGACACGACGTAGTAGCGATCCGTGTCGATCGCCTTGCCGGGCCCGATGAGTCCGTCCCACCAGCCGACCGTCGGGTCGGCGCTCGTGTACTTGCCGGCCGCGTGATGGTTGCTCGTGAAGCCGTGGGTCACGAGGATCACGTTGCGGCCGTCGGCCGCAAGGTGCCCGTAGGTCTCGTAAGCGAGCGTCAGCTCCGGTAGCACCTGACCGCTCTCGAGCTTGAAGGCGGGCACCGTGAAGGTCCGGCTCATCACGCGCTCCAGCGAGTCGGACGGGGTCGCGTCGGCGCCGTTGGTACGCGGCGAGCGCGTCTCGGCGCAGGCGGACAGGGCCAGGGCGAGCAGACCGGCGAGCCAGATCGCGCGTGCCATCGACACCTCCTGATCATCGAGCGCTCACGGCCGCCAAGCATAGGCCGGGCGCCGTCCCAACGCAACGCGCGCTGCGTCGCAGAATGGATACATCTTGAGGCCGCGAGCCCGCGCGTGCTAGGAATGGGTCGATGGATCGGGAGCTCGCCACCCTCCTGGCCGAGCGGTTTGGCGAAATCACCCGCCACTTCGACGACGTCCATCGTCGATTCGACGTCATCGATCAGCGCTTCGACGCTGTCGATCAACGCTTCGAAGCTATTGACCAGCGCTTCGACGCTGTCGATCGGCGCTTCGACGCTGTCGATCAACGCTTCGAAGCTATTGATCAGCGTTTCGTGACCGTGGACCGACGCCTCGACACGATGGACCAAAAGATTGACGAGAAGTTCGAGGAGGCCAAGCGTTACTTCGGTGTACTCGCCGACAACTTGCGTGGGGACATCGGCGTGGTCGCTGAAGGCCACGTGGGACTGGAACGCCGCATCCAGGAGCTGGACGACCGGAACGAAGTGGCCCATCGCCAGATCATCGGATTGCTCTCGTCGTCCCACCAAGAGCTGGACCGTCGCGTGACCCGGCTCGA
>DASPZZ010000044.1:0-3497 GCA_035635995.1 Binatia bacterium
ATCGTCGCGTGCGGTCGTCTGCATCGGCAGAAAGGGTTCGATCTGCTGCTGCATGCCTTCGCTCGCCTGCCGGACGCGAATCTGGTCTTGGCCATCCTCGGTGAGGGTCCGGAGCGCGGCCGTCTCGAATCGCTGGCACGCCAGCTGGGTATCGCTGAGCGGCTCCGGATGCCCGGGTTCGTGCCAAATCCTTGGGCCTGGATCGCGCGCGCGTCGACATTCGTCCTGTCCTCCCGTTGGGAAGGCTTCGGATCCGTCCTGGTGGAGGCCATGGCGTGCGGCGCGCCGGTCGTCGCCGCCGACTGTGAGCACGGACCGCGCGAGATCGTCCGCGACGGCGAGACCGGCTTGCTCGCGCGCGCCGACGACGCGGCGAGCCTCTCGGCGGCCATCCAGCGGGTCCTCGCCGATCCACCCTTCGCGCGGCAGCTCTCCGCGCGCGGACGTCTGCGAGCGATGGACTTCGACGCACCCGCGATCGGTGATCGCTACGTGGAGCTCGTACGGGAAGCCGCCTCCCTCGTGCGTGACAAGACCCATGGCGAGCACTCATGGTCCCCGGCCAGCAGGACGGGCTCATAGCTCCGCCGGCCACGACACCTCGTCCGCGCGACACCCGGCCGTGAAGCCACTCGTCGGCCTGGCAAACGGCCTGCTGACGCTGTGGGAGCAGGCGCGCGGACGTCGGCGGCGGGACACCGCGCAGCCGGCATCGGGGCGCGCCGACGGCGCGAGGAGTGCTCCGGAGCCGGTCGCGAGCGTCATACTCCTGAGCTGGCAGCGCCCCTCGAACGTGCGGACCATTCTCGACGCCTACACGCGATACCGCCGGGTCGCCGAGATCATCGTCTGGAACAACAATCCCGACCTGAGCTTCACCTACGACCACGCGAAGGTCCGTTCGGTCAACAGCAGCGAGCTGGGGCTCAACACGCGCTGGGCAGCGGCCCTGCTCGCCGCGCACGGCTGTGTCATCGTCGCCGACGACGACCTAATCGCCGACGAAGCAACCATCGACCGGCTGATCGAGTGGTGCCGGCGAGATCCGGATCGCGTCTACACGCTGCACGGCCGTAACCCGACACCGGAGAACGAATACGCCGTGCACGTCGATCATGTGCGCCAGCCGACCGAAGCGGTCATGCACCTGACACGGCTGGCGTGCCTGGACCGGCGACACGTGCCGCACTACTTCCTGGCACTCGAGGAGCTCGGCCTCCAGATCGATCCGTCGAGCGGCGGAGGCGAGGACATCGTCATGAGCTTCGCGCTCGCCCGCGCCACCGGCAAGCGGCCGCTCGTCGTTCCTGGCACCTATCGCGATCTGATCGCGCCGAGCGGTATCGCAAATCGCTACGGTTCGCAGCGGAAGCGCCGAACCATGATCATGCGGCACTGTCAGGCATGGTTCGACGGCTCACCACGCGCCCCGGTGGGCCCGGCCGCGAGCTCGTGAGTCCCCCGCCGGGAGGCACGGCGGTCGTCATTGGCGCCGGACCCGCAGGCCTCACCGCGGCCTTCGAGCTCCTCGAGCGGACCGGCATCCGGCCGATCGTCGTCGAGGCCTCGGGGGAATTCGGCGGCCTGGCGCGCACGGTCGTGCACGCCGGCAATCGCATGGACCTGGGCGGACATCGTTTCTTCTCGAAGTCCGATCGGGTGATGCGCTGGTGGCTCCGCTTCCTGCCGCTCGAAGCCTCGGCGCCGGAGCGGATGGCGCTGGCGTACCGTGGCCAGACGCGCGACTTCGACGGGGTCGGGCCTGGGCCAGACCCCGAGCACGAGGACCGCGTCATGCTCGTGCGCTCGCGGCGATCGCGGATCCTCTTCGGGCGTCGAGTCTACGACTACCCGCTCCAGTTGAGCCTCGACACGTTATCGAAGCTCGGGGTGGCACGAATGCTGCGGATCGGTACGACCTATGCCCACCGCGTCGTCCGGCCGCGCCGGCCGGAGGTCACGCTGGAGGACTTCTTCATCAACCGGTTCGGCGACGAGCTGTACCGGACCTTCTTCCGGTCCTACACCGAAAAGGTCTGGGGACGCTCGTGCGCGGAAATGACCGCCGAGTGGGGCGCCCAGCGCGTCAAGGGGCTCTCGATCGCGCGGGCGCTGAAGGACTCGCTCCGCCGCCGGGTGCGCGGCCGGAGCACCGACCTCGCCCAGCGAGACCAGGAGACCTCCCTGATCGAGCGATTCCTCTACCCCAAGCTCGGCCCCGGCTCGCTGTGGGAGTTCGTCGCCGCCGAGATTCGCGCCCGTGGAGGAGAGATCCGCCTTCACGCTCGCGTCGTCGGCCTCGAGACCAACGGGACGCGGGTCACCGCGGCCGTCGTCGAAGACGTCCGCTCCGGCACGCGCTTCGTGCTCGGCGCCGATTACGTCATGTCGACGATGGCCGTGGTCGATCTCGTTCGCGCCGTGGGACCGGCCGTGCCGGACACCGTGCGGGACGTGGCGGAAGGCCTCGTCTACCGAAACTTCATCACCGTCGGCCTGCTCCTGCGCCGTCTCGGGCTCGGCGGCGAAGAGCGCCTGACCGACAACTGGATCTACATCCAGGAGCCCGACGTCCAGGTCGGGCGCCTGCAGATCTTCAACAACTGGAGCCCGTACATGGTGCGCGACCCGCGCACGGTGTGGGTGGGGCTCGAGTACTTCTGCTCCGACGGCGACGCGCTCTGGAGCCGCCCGGACGCGGAGATCTGTGCCCTCGCGGCGCGCGAGCTTCAGACCATCGCCGACATCGAAGCCGATGACGTGCTCGACGGCGTCGTCGTGCGCGCTCCCAAGGCTTACCCCGCGTACTACGGCACGTACGACCGCTTCGGGCTCATCCGCGGCTGGGCGGACCGCTTCGAGAACCTCTTCCTGCTCGGCCGCAACGGCATGCACCGCTACAACAACCAGGACCATTCCATGCTGGCCGCGATGGTCGCCGTGGACAATCTCGCGGCCGGGGTCACCGCCAAGGACGCCGTCTGGGCGGTCAACACGGAGCAGGACTACCACGAGGAGCGCTGACGCCCGAGCCCTAGGTCGGCGTGCGGACGAAGAGCGAAACTCCGATCCCCCCGAAGACGACTGTGGCGGCCCACGCGGCGACGATCGGGGGCAAGAGATCCACCCGGCCGAGCGAGAGGGCGCCGGAGTTCACCACCCAATACGCGACGGTGATCACGACCGCGATGGCCCCACCGATGAGGCGCCCACCGCGGGGCCATCGCGCCGTACACGAGATGGCCAGGATGGCGAGCACGAAGCTCATGAGCGGGAACGAGAGCTTGGAGTGCAAGTACAGAACCTGGCTGCCGACGGCCTGGCCGCGCTCGCGCAGGTGGCGCACGTAGGCGCGCAGCTCCATGAACGTCATCGCCGAGGGCTGCGTCGGCATCACGCCGAGCGCCTCGAGAGAGTCGCTGAGCCGGACCGGCGTCGCGTTCGGCGCCACTGTCCGGATGCTATTGTCAGGGCCAAACTCGCGGAGCACGCTCCGC
>DASPZZ010000045.1:0-2201 GCA_035635995.1 Binatia bacterium
TCGCGGAGCTGGTTGCGTTCGTCGTCGTTGATCGGGCGGTGGTTCAAGAGCTCCTCGACGTAGCCGCCGGCTGCGGCCGGGGTGTACATGAACAGGACGCGGCCGGTTTCGCGGCCGGTGCTCTTCCAGGCATGCGGCACGTTGCGCGGGAAGAACGCGCAGGTGCCGGGCCCGCCGACGGTGACCTCGTCGCCGATCTTGAAGGTGATCTCGCCGGCGAGCACCCAGGCGACCTCGTCGCTGTCGCGGTGAAGATGGAAGAGGCTCTTGGTGCCGACGGGCACGGTTTCCTCGAACAGCATGATGCTCTCATTGGTCTCGTGGCCGACGAGCTTCAGGGCGGCGAAGCGGCCAGGCGCCGCCATGTCGAGATGCTTCCCACCGCCCGCGGGTACGACAAGGCCTTTTGTCGCGTCCATGTTGATGTCCTCCCCTGTGGCGTTCGCGACTGATCTCGAGATCCTTTCCGCCGTAGTTACGCGACAGGCAGCCGCTCGGCCACGCAGCGGCCGATCAGCGCTCCGTCTTCCTTGCGCACGACCGCGAGATAGCCGAGCGCGAGCTGCTCATAGCTCGCGAGAGTGTACCGCAACCATACGGCCGTCTCCTCGGGCGAGCGCGGCGGCCTCCGGGATACAGATGCTGCGCGACTTCGGGGAGTGCGTGGAGGCGAGTCACGAGAGGCAGATCGTCCGGCGCGACCCGCCGGAGCACGAGGCGAGCCGACTCCAGCCGGTCTGTGCCGTGCGCCAGGCTCATGTCGAAGACGCCTACCCGTCCGTGCCTATCTTGCACCCTCCCAGCTGGCGCCAGTGCACCATCGGCGGCGCGGCCGCACGAGCCTCCAGATGTGGAACGCGGCGTTCCGGATTCGGAGCACCCCTTTCTTTCCGGCGCGTTTGCTAAGCTCGGGGCGTGCAATGGGACGATCTGCGGGTCTTCCTCGCCGTCGCCCAGGGCGGCAGCCTGCGCAAGGCGGCGCGTGCGCCGTGGGTCGCTTACGACGTGCCCTACTTCCGGCCGATGGCGTGGCTCGCGAAACGGCTCGGTGATCGCGTGCCGCGCGTACGCGCCTCACGCATCGCGCTCCAGCTCGAGGCGATCCGTGCCGGCGCGGGACTCGCGATCCTGCCGTGCTTCGTCGGCGACGCGGACCCACTACTCAAACGGTTGACGCCGCCGATCGAGGAGATCGAGGCCGACTACTGGCTGCTCGTCCATCCGGATCTGAAGGCGGTGCCGCGGGTCCGGCACGTGATGGAGCGGATCCGCGGCGTCTTCAAGGCCAGCCGCGCCGCACTCCGGGGATAGCGTGCGCGTCCCGTGAGGATCGTCGCGCACGTAGACATGGACGCCTTCTACGCCGCCGTCGAGGCGCAGCGGAATCCTGAATTACGAGCCCGGCCGCTCGTGGTCGGAGCCGATCCTAAGGAGGGCCACGGACGAGGCGTCGTGACGGCGGCGAGCTACGCGGCCCGACGGTACGGCATCCGCTCGGCCTTGCCGATCTCGCGGGCCTGGCGCCTGGCGGAGGCCGCGCGTCGCCGGGGCGAGCCCGAGACGATCTTCGTCCGTGACGATCACGCCCTCTATCGGGAAGTCTCGGCGCGGATCATGGCGATCCTCGCCGCGGCCGGCGACGCCTTCCAGAAGACCAGCGTCGACGAGGCGTATCTCGAGCTCTCGTCGCTCGGCAGCTTCGACGCCGCCGTCGAGCGCGCCCGGCGGCTGAAGGCGGAGATCGTGAGCCAGGAAGGGCTGACCGCCTCGGTGGGCATAGGCCCCAACAAGCTCGTCGCCAAGATCGCCTCGGATTTCGAGAAGCCCGACGGGCTCACGGTCGTGCGAGCGGAGGAGGTCCAGCCCTTTCTCGATCCGTTGCGGATCCGGGTCATCCCGGGGATCGGACCCAAGACGGAGCGTTTCCTGCACCAGCGTCACATCCGAACCGTCGCGGATCTCAGGACGCTCGAGCGGGCGCAGCTCGCGGAGTGGCTCGGCCGCTGGGGCGAGGACCTCTTCGCCAAGGCCCGCGGTCTTTCGGAGAGCGCGGTGTCGAACGAGCGGGAGCGCAAGTCCGTCGGTGAGCAGGAGACCTTCGACATCGACACTCTGGACGCGACGTTCGTGCTGGAGCGCGCCCGTGCGCTGGCCCGGACGGTGTGGAGCCGGCTCGACGGCCACGGCTTCCGTGCGTTCCG
>DASPZZ010000046.1:0-6423 GCA_035635995.1 Binatia bacterium
GGTGATGCCCGCGGCGCGGAAATTCTCGATCACCCACGCGATCAGCGCCACGCCCGCGACCGGGACCAGCGGTTTGGGCATCGAGAAGCCCGCCGCCCGCAGGCGGGTGCCGTCACCCGCGGCGATGATGCCGCCGCGACAGCGCCCCGGCATCGTCACGGGAGCATTCCCCCGAGCTCGTGCAGCGAGCGGATGACGCGGTCACCGCGGCAGCACGGGCGTGGGTCCGGGGCCGCCGCGGGGACGAGCCAGATGTGAGCCATGCCGACGCTCCGCGCGCCGGCCATGTCACGCGACAGCGAATCGCCGACGAACGTCGCCTCGGCCGGCTTCACCCCGAGCTCGTCGAGCGCGTGCCTGAAGATCCGGGGATCGGGCTTCTTCCACCCGACCGCCTGCGAATCGACGATCGCCTGGAAGAAGGACCGGATCCCGAGGTCGTCACAGACGGTCGCGAGGTTGCCGTAGAAGTTGGAGACGATGGCCAGTCGGTAACGACGCGCGAGCGGAGACAGCGACGAGACGTTGTCGCGGACCGCCCGGGTCGTATGTTCCAGGAACAGCGTCGCGATGCGGTCGACGACCCGTTCGTCGTCCAGGCCCAGCGCCGTGCCGAGGCCGGCGACCAGTCGCCGGACGGTCTCGTCGAGGGAGAGCGTGGCCGGAATGGCCCCCACGAGCGCGTCGTCGGCGCCGTAGAACAGCGGGTCGAACCGGTCCGGCGTGACGACGACGCCCTCGGCTCGACAGAGACCGAAGAGCCGCTCCTTCCACGTGAGCGCCGCCGCGTCCAGCGTGCCTCCGAAGTCGAACAGGATGGCGCGAGGTATCACGAGCGCTAATGTTCTCACAGAGTCGCGTGGATGCGCGGGGAAGCCTCCGGAATGCGAAGCCCCGGGAGCCCTGCTATCGTACTGTGCAATGACCGAGGCGCGCTCCCGCCCCACGCCGCCTGCGGCCGGCCCGGGCCTCGCCGACGACTCCGCCCGGCTTGCCGCCATCGTCGACTCCTCCAACGATGTGATCGTCAGCAAGACCCTGGACGGGATCATCACCTCGTGGAACCCGGCCGCCGAGCGATTGTTCGGCTGGACGGCCGCCGAGGCGGTCGGCCGGCCCATCACCCTGATCATCCCCGCGGCGCGGCAGGCGGAGGAGGACACCGTCCTCGCGAGGGTCCACCGCGGCGAGCGCGTCGAGCACCTCGAGACGGTGCGGGTGACGAAGGACGGCCGCCTGGTCGACGTGTCGCTCACCGTCTGCCCGGTGAGGGATTCGGCCGGCCGCATCGTCGGCGCCTCGAAGATCGCCCGCGACATCAGCGACCGCCGGCGCTTCGACGAGACGCGTGCCCGGCTGGCGGCCATCGTCGACTCCTCCGAGGACGTGATCGTCAGCAAGACCCTGGACGGGATCATCACCTCGTGGAACCCGGCCGCCGAGCGGATGTTCGGCTGGACGGCCGCCGAGGCGATCGGCCGCCCCATCACCCTGATCATCCCCGGGGAGCAGCGCGCAGAGGAGGATGCCGTCCTCGCCAGGGTCCGCCGCGGCGAGCGCGTCGAGCACTTCGACACGGTGCGCGTGACGAAGGACGGCCGCCTGGTCGACGTGTCGGTCACGGTCTCCCCCGTGAGGGATGTGTCCGGCCGCATCGTCGGCGCCTCGAAGATCGCCCGTGACGTCGGCGAGCGCCGGCGCATCGAAGTGGAGCGCGCGCAGTTCCTCGCGCGCGAGCGGGCGGCGCGCGAAGAGGCCGAGCGCGCGAACCGCGCGAAGGACGAGTTCCTGGCCACGGTGTCGCACGAGCTCCGCACGCCGCTCAACGGCGTGTTTGGCTGGGCGCGCATGCTGCAATCCGCCGACATGGATGAGCTGACCCGGCAGCGAGCGCTGGCCGCGATCGTGCGCGGCGCCGCGGCGCAGGTCCGGCTCATCGAGGATCTGCTGGACGTCTCCCGCATGGTGACCGGCAACCTCCGGCTCGACCTCCGGCTCGTGGACCTCCGCCACCTCATCGAGGGGGCGCTGGAGACGATCCGTCCGGAGGCCGGCGCCAAGGACATCGAGATCGAGGCGGAGCTCGACGGGACGCCGGCGACGGTGCTGGGGGCGGCCGATCGCCTGCAACAGGTCCTCTGGAACCTCCTGATGAACGCCGTGAAGTTCACGCCGCGCAACGGCCGGGCGCACGTGCGGCTGCGCCGCGGCGAGACCGCCGCCGAGATCGTCGTGAGCGATTCGGGCGAGGGGATCGCCGCGGACGTCCTGCCCTACGTCTTCGATCGGTTTCGCCAGGAGGACAGCTCGGCCACGCGGGCCCACGCCGGGCTCGGGCTCGGCCTGGCCCTCGTGCGACACATGGTCGAGTTGCACGGCGGCTCGGTCGAGGCCCAGAGCGCGGGCAAGGGACAGGGCGCGACGTTCACGGTGCGACTGCCGCTCGCGCCGCCCGCAGGCGGCGAGGCGAGCTAGCGGCGGGCGACGCTCGCGACGAGGCGGCAGAGCGCGTCGGGATCGATCGGCTTCTGCAGATGCTCGGCGAACCCCGCAGCCAGGACCCGCGCACGCGGGTGCTCGTACCCGTACGCGGTCGCCGCGATGACCGGAATGTCCGCCACGGCGTCGGCGGGCAGCCGCTTCAATTCCCGAACGAGCCAGTAGCCATCCTCGCCGACCATGGCGATGTCGCTGACGATGGCGTGGGGCCGCAGCCGCGTCGCGAGCGCCACCGCGTCACGCGCGTTGTCGATCGTCGTGACGTCGGCGCCGCAGGTGGTCAGCGCCGCGGCGAAAAGCTCGAGCACGTCCGGGTCGTCGTCGACGACGAGGACGCGCAGCCCCACGAGCATGCGCTGCAGCGGTGCGGGTCGGGGCGCGGGGGCGTCGCCGCCTTTTCCGCGTCGTCGATCGTCGCTCGCCCGGCCGCCGCCGCTCGACCGGACCGAGTGCCGATCAGGGTGCCGATGCGGGACGGCTTCGGATCGCAGGAGAGGTGCCAGATGAGTCACGGCGGCGTGACGGGGCATGGCCGCGACTATATGCCCGCGTCGTCGGCTGTCAAGCGGTAGAGTGCAGGTTCGATGAAGCATCCCGATATCGCCATCGTCGGGCTCGGGATCGTGGGCGCCTCCGCGGCCTATGCGGCGACGCGCGCGGGCGCGCGCGTGATGGGACTCGACGCCGGCGTCGCCGGCGAGGGCACGAGCGGCACGTCGTTCGCGTGGCTGAACGCGGTGCGGAAGGAGCCCGAGGCTTACCACCGGTTGAACGCGGACGGCATGGCCGCGCACCGCGAGCTGGCGCGCGAGCTCGGTGCTGCGGCCGGTCATCACGAGGGCGGCTCGCTCGAATGGGCGACGGCCGACGAGTCCGAGCGTGAGCTGCGCGCCCGCGTCGAGCGGCTCGCCGGCCGCGGCTACCCGGCGGCCTTCCTCGCGCGCGAGCGCGTCTCGGCCATGGAGCCGGCGCTGGTCGTTCCGGACGAGGTGCGCGAGGTCGCCTTCTACGCCGCGGACGGCTGGCTTGACGCGCCACGCCTGATCCGCGCGCTGCTCGCCGCCGCGTCGGCCCGCGGCGCCGATGTGCGCGAGCGCGCGCCCATGCGCTCGCTTGGGGTGCGGGCGCGTCGCATGCAATTGTTCGTCGCCGACGGCAGCGAGGTGATCGCCGGCTCGGTGATGATCTGCGTGGGGGCCTCCACGCACGAGTTCCTGTCCCCGCTGGGCGTCAGCATCCCGGTCGGCCGGGTTCCCGGGCTGCTCGCCGTGACGTCGCCGCCGGCGCAGTCGTTGCGCCGCGTCGTGCACGCGCCCGGCGTCCATCTGCGGCCCGATGCCGGCGGGGGCCTGGTGCTCGGCGCCGACGACGTCGACGCGCCCGCCGCCGAGGCGCGCTCGGCGTCGAGGCTCGACGAGCTCGCCGCACTCCTCCTCGAGCGCGCGGGCCGCGTGATGCCGGCGGCGCGCGGCGTGAAGGTGGTCGACCGCCGGGTCGGCGTGCGCCCCATGCCCGCCGATCGCCACACGATCGCGGGCCGCATCCCGGGGCTCGACAATGCCTGGGTCATCGCGACGCACAGCGGCGTGACGCTGGGGCCGCTGCTCGGCCGATTGCTGAGCGACGAGATCCTCGGCGGCGTGAGCCACGCAACGCTGGCGCCGTTCCGCCCCGAGCGCTTCGCGCTGGCGCGCGACTGAACGCTCGACAACGTCCTTGACCCGGTCCCCCGCCTATGAAATAAGAGCGCGAGTCGCCTCCGAACCCCGAGCGTCCGTCTGAACCCGAACCCCCGGAGCTCAACGATGAGTGTTCGCCTCGCCCTGCTCGCAAGCGTGCTCGTGGCCCTCCTGAGTGCAGCGGCGCCCTCCGCTTCGGCCGCCATGCCCAACTGCACCGTCGCGACCATCGCCGCCCTCGGCGTGCCGAGGATGACGATCACGTCGGCCACCGTCGTGCCCGCCCTGGCGCCCAACCCCGAGTACTGCGACGTCCGCGGCTCCGTCGATACCGGCGGAAATTCCGCGGGCTTCCGCTTCCAATTGCCGCTCAGCTGGAATGGGAAGCTGCTCTTCTATGGGGTCGGCGGCACGGGCGGCAACGTGCTCGCCCCCTCGCCGAACGGCGTGGATCGCGCGGCATCGCTGGTGAAAGGGTATGCGACCGCGGTGACGGACACGGGGCATCAGAACCTCAACAACGCCGACGCGAGCTTCGCGTTGACGGCGCCGGGCGTGCGCAACACCGCGGCCCTCGCGGATTATTACTACCGGGCGGCTCACGAGGTGACGGTCGGGTTCAAGCTGCTGCTGCCGAGGTTCTACGGCGCGGCCTCCGTCGAGCGCGCCTACTTCGACGGGTGCTCGAATGGCGGCCGGATGGCCCTCGAGGCGGCCAAGCATTATCCCGCCGACTACGACGGGATCATCGCCGGGGCCCCGGTGCCGTCCCAGCGGCAAATACTGCTTCTGCACAAGGGCGCCCTGACCAATCTGGAGCCGATCAGCGCGCGCATGCCGGTCGCGATGCTGCCGGTGATCGATGTCGCGGTCTATGCGAGCTGCGACGCCGTCGACGGCGTCAGCGACGGCCTGATCCAGAATCCGGCCCTCTGTTCGTTCGACCCCCAGACGCTCGTCTGCCCGGGTGGCAACGCCGCGAGCTGTCTCACCCAGGATCAAGCCAACGGTCTCAAGAACTATCTCCGCCCGCTGACCGACGAGCAGGGGCGCGTCCTGACGCCCGCGCATTCGGTGACCGACCTCGCCGGCGGAACGGTGAACTACACGGCCTATGCCCTTGGTCCCAACGCGCCCAGCGATCCGAACGGTCCGGAGCCCTGGGGCAGCGGACCGATGGCGCGCGGGTGGTCGCTGGGCGACACGACGCTGAAGTACATCGTGTACCTCGATCCGAACTTCAACTCGCGGACGTTCCCGATGCGCGCCGACGGTCGAATCGACGACGACGCGATCGCGAAGTACGATGCCGCGACCGCCGACGGAACGGTGAGCCCGGCCGATCTCGCGGCGTTCATCGGGACGGGGCGCAAGATGATCATCTACCACGGGTTCGCCGATCACGCGCTCTCACCGTTCACGACGATGCAGTTCTACGCCGACCTCGCGCAGCGGATGCCGGGACATTACGAGAAGCTCGGAGAGCACGTCCGGCTCTTCATGGTGCCGGGGATGCAGCATTGCGGAGGTGGCCGGGGTCCGAACACCTTCGACACGCTCACCGCGCTCGAGAATTGGGTCGAGCAGGGCACGGCACCGGACAGCATCATGGCCACGCACGCCACGGCCGGCGTCGTCGACCGATCGATGCCGCTCTGCACGTTTCCCCAGCAGGCCCGCTATCGCGGCCGCGGAGACGTCAACGACGCGGCCAACTGGTCGTGCTCACCGGAGCCGGCGCTCTTGAAGATCGGTCCGGCGGGCACCGACGCGGGACTGGCCCACGAGGGCCGGGGTCACGGACAGGCTGACTGAGCGCCCGCGAGGCATCCGCGGCCATCAGCCTTTCTTGATCCACCACTCGTTCGTGTTCCAGCTGTACTCCTGCATGTTGGAGTTCGGCTGAAAGCCCTGCATGCCCTTGCGCGTGCCGCGGATGTTCACGTAGTGGAAGATCGGCAGGTACGGCAGCTCGTCGGCGTAGACCTCCTGGAGGCGGGAATACGCCTTCTTGCGCTTCTCGCGGTCGATGTCCCGCACGCCGGCCTCGAGCAGGCGGTCGATCTCCGGGCTCTCGCTGGCGACCGAGTTGCGGCCCATGCCGCCCTTGGCCGGGATGTACTTGCTGTGCAGCCGGAAGCTGTGCTCGGGATCGCTGCCCATGGCCATGCCGATGACGATCGTCTCGAACTTCGACATGCGGTAGAAATCGCCGAAGAGCACGGCGGCGGGCTTGTTGTTGATC
>DASPZZ010000047.1:0-2362 GCA_035635995.1 Binatia bacterium
ATCGCCGGATCGTGCTGGATGCGTGGATCGTCGGCGAAGTTCGACGTGGCGATGGGCCGGCGCTCGCGCGCGGCCAGACCGACCACGCCCGTCCCGCGCGGGAAGACCGCCCCGGGCCCGAGCGCCTGCTCCCGCTCGCCCATGAGCGCGAGCGCCGCGAGGTCGCCCGTTTCGGGAACGAGGCGATAGAGCCCGGACTCTTGAGCGCCGAGCAGCGTCCGGACGCTTTCCACCACGCGTCGCGCGACGGTGCCGAGGTCGAGAGTCTCGCTGCTCAGGCGGCTCAGATCGGCCAGGGCCTCAGCCGTGCGGCGGCGCCGCTCGCTCTCGGCCAGGAGGCGGGAGTTGCGAATCGCCGCCCCCGCCTCCGCGATCAAGGCTTCGAGGATCTCGTATTCCTCGCTCTCGAGGTCGAAGGGCTCTGCGGCCATGAGCACGAGGACTCCGACCACGGAGTCCTGGTACACGATCGGCAGCGCGTACAGGCTCCGGAGGCCGTGGGCCGCATACCAGGCGCGGGCGATCATGGGCGTTCGGCTGAGGTCGGCGGCCTTGATCGGCTCGTCGTGGAGCGTCACCCAGCCGGCGACACCCTGACCGTAGGCGAGGCGGGGGCTGGGATGCCCCGCGCCGATCGCCGCATCGGAGCAGGCGCGCAGCTCGACCGTGCGGCTGGCCTCGTCGGCGACCCAGAGCGACACGCAGCGCGCGTCGGTCAGCCGCACCGCCGCAGCCGCGATCTGGCGGAGGATCTCGTCGGTATCGAGCGAAGAGGAGATGAGCTCGATGAGCTGGATCAGCGTGCGCAGCTTGCCCGCCAGCGCCTCGGAGGCCTCGACGCCGGGGCCCCCACACGATCCACTCTTGCGCCCCGCCCGCTCCACTACCCGAAGCTCCGCCGACGGCTCAGAGTCGCCGCGAAGCGCCGCAGGGCGCCTTGCGCGAGCCGCCCGGACAGGAGCGTTCGACACGCGGTCCAGATGACCGTCAGGAGCAGCACGGCCACCCCTTCGGGAACGATCGTGGTGGGCACGCGCGGGCGCGCGCTCGAGCTCTTCGCGTCCCACGTCGGAACGTCCCAGGTCGGGAACGGGATGTCGTCGCCGCCGGCCGGGGGCGGCTTCGGGACCGGTGAGGGCGAGCCGACGAAGCCGATCGTCAGCGCCAGGCAGATCAGTAGCCCGGCGAGGACGCAGGCGTACTGTCCCGAGCGCGTCACGGCTGCATGTTCCCGTTCGAGGCGACGGTGACCCGCGGGGCGGTCTCCCCGTCGGGGCTGAAGATCCGAGAAACGACTCGATCGAGCCGCGGCAGATCGATCGGCTTGTGGATGTACTGGATGATTCCGAGCTGGCGTGCCTGGACCTCGGTCGCGGGACTGTAGTCGCCCGTCGTCATGACGACCGGGAGCGCCGGCTCGATCGCGCGCAGCTTCCTGACGAGGTCGCAACCCGGCATGTCGAGCAGGTCCACGTCGACCACCGCGAGGCCGAGACGAAAACGCGCGACGAGCCGCATGGCCTCGTGCCCGCGCGCCGTCGGATACGCGCGCAGGCGCGCCTGAAGGAGAAAGCTGGCCACGAACCGGGCCGAGGCCTCATCGCCGTCCGCGACCAGGATCCAGCGCTGGCCCGCGGACTCCCGGAAACTCATGATGCTCGTAGAGAGCAGGTTCAGTGCCAGGGACCGTCGCGGCTTTGAAATCGAGAAGTTGCACGAGCGGGGTCGCGGGCACTCCGCCGCGCAATGACAGATTTGACGGTCGCCGGTTGACGGTGCTGCTAGATCAGCCCGAACTTCTTGATGCGTCGGTACAGCGTGCGGACGGTGAGGCCGAGCGCGCGAGCGGCCTGCTCCTTGTCGTTCCGGAAGCGGTCGAGAGCTCGAGCGATCAGGTCGCGCTCGGCCTGATCGAGGGTGGGAAGCGTGTCGACGACCGCCGCGGGCGGCGCGTCGGGCTTGGTGGTGAGATCGGGGAGACTCGTGCGCTCGATCTCGTCGCGGGCGCCCAGCGCGAAGGCCCGCTCGAGGAGGTTCTCCAGCTCGCGCACGTTACCCGGGAAGTCGTAGGCCGTCAGCGCCGTCATCGCCTCGGGCGCGATGCCTTTCACGTCGCGCCGGAACCGCTCGTTGAACCGCCGGAGGAAATACGCGAGCAAGGCGGGAATATCGCTCTTGCGCTCCCGGAGCGGCGGCACGACGATCCGGACGACGTTGAGCCGATAGAACAGGTCCTGCCGGAAGCCCCCATTCTGTACCACGGTTTCGAGGTTCTTGTTGGTCGCGGCGATCATCCTCACGCTGACCGTGTGGGTCTTGGTCGATCCGACGGGCCGGATCTCCTTCTCCTGCAGGACGCGGA
>DASPZZ010000048.1:0-24880 GCA_035635995.1 Binatia bacterium
CCGACCCCACGCTCATCGAGGCGGTACGGGAGGCGGCGCAGCCGCTGACCGGCCCGGTCCGAGACTACGACCCGCTCATGGACCTGATCGGCGATGCGCGCTTCGCGTTGCTCGGCGAGGCCTCGCACGGCACGCACGAGTTCTATCGCGAGCGCGCCCAGATCACGAAGCGGCTCATCACCGAGAAGGGCTTCACGGCCGTCGCGGTCGAGGCCGATTGGCCCGACGCCTACCGCGTCAACCGGTTCGCGCGCGGCGTGAGCGACGACGCGGACGCCATCCAGGCGCTCGCCGACTTCCGGCGCTTCCCGACCTGGATGTGGCGCAACACCGACGTGGTCGAGTTCGTCGAGTGGCTGCGCGCGCACAATGGCGCGCGTCCGCCGAGCGCGTCGGGGGTCGGCTTTTACGGCCTCGACCTCTATAGCCTCCGGGCCTCGATGGAGGCCGTGCTCCGATACCTCGAGAAGGTCGACCCCGATGCCGCGAAGCGGGCCCGCGCTCGCTACGCCTGCTTCGACCACGTCGGCGGCGATACCCAGGCCTACGGGTACCTCGCCGTCTCCGGCCTCGCCAGATCGTGCGAGGACGAGGTCGTCAGCCAGCTCGTCGAGCTACAAGGGCGAGCCGCGGACTACGTGCGACGCGATGGCCGCCTGGCGGAAGACGAGCTCTTTTACGCCGAGCAGAACGCCCGCCTGGTCAAGGATGCCGAGGCGTACTACCGCGCGGTGTTCCTCGCGGAGGTCCCGTCGTGGAACCTGCGCGACCGTCACATGGTCGAGACCCTCGAAGCGCTGGTCGCGCATCTGGAGCGGCGGGACGACCGCGCGAAGATCGTGGTCTGGGCGCACAACTCGCACCTGGGTGACGCGCGGGCGACGGAGATGCGCCAGCGCGGCGAGCTCAACGTCGGCCAGCTCGTGCGCGAGCGGTACGGCCGCGACGCCGTGCTGGTCGGCTTCACCACGCACCACGGCACCGTCACCGCCGCCTCCGACTGGGGCGGCCCGGCGGAGCGCAAGCGGGTCCGGCCGGCGCTCCCCGGCAGCTACGAGGCGATGTTCCACGCTACGGAGCTCGCGCGCTTTCTTCTCGCCTGCCGCGACGACGACAAGGTGTCGGAGGGCCTGCGCGATCCGGGGCTCGAGCGTGCCATCGGCGTGATCTATCGTCCCGACACCGAGCGTGGGAGTCACTATTTCTACGCGCGGCTGCCCGACCAGTTCGATGCCGTGCTCCATTTCGACGAGACGCGAGCGGTCGAGCCGCTCGAGCGCACCGCCGAGTGGGACGCGGGCGAGCTGCCGGAGACGTTCCCCTTCGCGGTGTAAGGCACGGCTGGGAGGGCGACTGCAATGGATGGATCCACTGGACGGAAGATCGAGGAGCGCCCGGTCCACGTGCCGGCGGGCTCGGTGACGCTCGACGGCGACCTGAGCGTGCCCGAGCGCGCCCACGGGGTCGTGCTGTTCGCCCACGGCAGCGGGAGCAGCCGGCTGAGCCCTCGCAATCGCTACGTGGCGCGCCTCCTCAACGAGGCGAAGCTCGCGACGCTGCTGCTCGATCTGCTCACGCCGGACGAAGAGGCGGTCGATCTGAGGACCGCGCACCTGCGCTTCGATGTCGGCCTGCTCGCCGAGCGACTCGTCGCCGCCACGGACTGGCTGACGCAACGGCCGGATACCCGACATCTCCGGGTCGGTTACTTCGGCGCCAGCACCGGCGCCGGCGCGGCGCTGGTCGCGGCGGCGGAGCGGGCCGAGGTGGTCGGCGCGGTCGTCTCGCGGGGTGGGCGCCCCGATCTGGCCGGGCCGGCCCTGGCGCGCGTCCGGGCCCCCACGCTGCTCATCGTCGGCGAGGCCGACTTCGTGGTCATCGGGCTGAATCGGGAGGCGTTCGCGCAGCTCAAATGTGAAAAGCGCCTTGCGATCGTCCCCGGGGCCACGCACCTCTTCGAAGAGCCCGGCGCGCTGGACGAGGTGGCCCGGCTCGCGCGCGAATGGTTCGAGCGCCATCTCACCTCCGCGGAGGCACCCGTGACGGGCTCCGGCGCACGCTAGCCCGAATCATTCATGAACGATCGACACGCTCGTCGAGCGGGGCCCGGCCCGGTCTGCGCCCGGCGCCAGGCCCCCGTTCACCGTGGTGTCGTTCATGAGTGGCCCAGGCTAGGCGAACGACCGGCGGCGATGGCGAGAGCCGGGCTCGAGCTGTACGGGACCAAGCGGCGCTTCGAGAAGACTCCCGAGCCCGCGCCACGGAGGAGGCGCTCGAGGTCAGGACATCTCTTCGTCGTGCAGAAGCATCGCGCCCGCCAGCTTCACTACGACTTCCGACTCGAAGTCGACGGCGTCCTGAAGTCCTGGTCGGTTCCCAAGGGGCCTTCGCTGGATCCGTCGGTCAAGAGGCTCGCGGTCGCGGTCGAGGACCACCCGGTGGACTACGCGAGCTTCGAAGGCATCATCCCGGAGGGCGAGTACGGCGGCGGCACCGTGATGGTCTGGGATCGCGGCACGTACCAGCCGGAGGATTCCACGGACGTCGCGACCGCCCTCCGGAAGGGCCGGCTCGCGTTCACGCTCGAGGGCCGCAAGCTGAAGGGAGGCTGGAGCCTCGTGCGCCTGCGCGGCCGCGACTGGCTCCTGATCAAGCGGCGCGACCGTTACGCCTCCACCAAGGACATCACGACGGAGGCCCCGAAGTCCGTGCTGACCGGGCGCACGCTCGCCCAGATCGCCGCCGACGAGGGAGGCGACGTCGCCAAGGCGGCGTCCGGCGATCCCCCGACGCGCGCGCGATGATCAAGCTGATTCGACCGATGCTGGCGACGCTCGTGCCGAAACCCTTTCATCGGGAGGGCTGGGTCTACGAGGAAAAGTACGACGGGATCCGCGCCCTCGCCTACCGTCGTCGACGCCAGGTGCGGCTCTATTCGCGCAACCTCAAGGACATCACCGCCGAGTTCCGGGAGATCGGCCTGGGCCTCGGGGGCCTCGGTGGCGGCCCCTTCGTGCTCGACGGCGAGATCGTCGCCTTCGATCGTCACGGCGTCTCGCGCTTTCAGCTCCTCCAGCGGCGGGCGCAGGGCGAGCGGATCCACCCGGTCTTCGCGATCTTCGATTGCCTCGAACGAGACGGCGTGAGCCTGCTGCGCCGGTCGCTCGCCGAGCGCCGCCAGGCACTCGAAGCGATCGTGCCCTCCCGCCGCGGCGACCTGGTGCGCGCGCGCCGGCTGCCGCCCAACGGGCTCACGGCGTACCGCATCGCGCAGAAGCGTGGCTGGGAGGGCGTCATCGCCAAGGACGCCGCGTCCCCCTACGAGCCCGGCCGCCGGTCGCGGAGCTGGCTCAAGGTGAAGTGTCGCAAGGAGGCGGAGTTCGTCATCGGAGGCTTCACGGCTGCCGCCGGGAATCGCCAGCACTTCGGCGCACTCCTCGTCGGCCTCTTCGACGGTCCCGCCCTCCGATTCGTCGGGAAGGTCGGGACCGGGTTTTCCCGGCGAACGCTGGCCGATCTGTCGGCCCGGATGCGAGCGCTCCGGACCGACGAGTCGCCCTTTCGCCCGGCTCCCCGCGAGGCGGGAGTCACCTGGATCCGCCCCAAGCTGGTGGCGCAAATCGCCTTCGCCGAGTGGACGGCCGACGGCAAGCTCCGCCAGCCGGTCTTTCTCGGCCTTCGCCACGACAAGAAGCCCTGGGAGTGCACCTGGAGGGCCCGTGAGCTCTAGACGCCGCCCCGCCCCGGCGTCGGTGTCTCGCGCGGGGGACCGTCTCCGGGTGATGGGCGTGACGATCAGCCATCCGGACAAGGTCTGGTGGCCGGACGAAGGGATCACCAAGCTCGATGTCGTCCGCTTCTATGCGGACGTCGCGCCGCGCCTGCTGCCGTGGATGAGGGAGCGGCCCCTCGCCGCCGAGCGATGCCCGGACGGCATGCGCGGCCAGTGCTTCTTCCAGAAGAGCTTCCCGAAGGGACTCCCGGCGGGCGTGCCGACCACGCCCATCGTGGCCGCCAGCACGGGTCGGACCGTGCACTATGTGGTCGGCGGCTCGAAGACGACGCTCATCGCGCTGGTCAACCTCGGCTGCATCGCCGTCCATGTGATGAACTGCCGGCGACGGACGTTGCAGCGGCCGGACTGGCTGGCCTTCGATCTCGACCCCGTCTCCGGCGCGTTCGCCGACGCCGCGCGGGCCGGCCGCCTCTTGCGCGCCGTCCTCGACGACCTGCGCGTCCGCTCCTATCCCAAGACCTCCGGGGGACGTGGGCTCCACGTTCTGGTGCCTCTGCGACCCGGCCCGACGCAGGCCGAGGTGCGCGCGTTCGCGCAGGAGGTCGGTCGCATGATGGCCGAGCAGGCACCGGGGCTCGTCACGACCGAGATGTCGCGGGCCAAGCGACGGGGGCGCGTCTTCGCCGACGCGCTCCGCAACGCCTTCGGCCAGACGATCGTGGCGCCCTACTCGGTGCGCCGCAGGCCGAGGGCCCCGGTCTCCACGCCGCTCGCGTGGGAGGAGGTCGACGCCAAGCTCGATCCAGCCCGGTACAACCTCCGGACATTCGATCGCCGCCTGGCGGGCCGCGACCCGTGGGTCGATTTCTGGGCCAGGCGCCAGCGCTTGCCCGAGATCCGCCGGTAAGCCCCCGGGGACACCCACGGCGCCGGGTGAGATTTCACCCACCCAAATCTTGCGAGGTGCAAGCCCATCAACGCGGTCAGGACCCGCCCGCCCGGGCTTGTTGGGTGTGTCTTCACCCGATCGCCAGCTTCGGTCCGTCCGTAGGGTCGAATTTGCTGCGAAATACGGGCGCGCGAAGCCTGGCGTCGCTCTTGCTGGCGACCGCTCCCAGGAGCGCGCGCGACTCGCATCGGTCGTGCGTCGAAACACAGGAAAGGGGAGCACGCAATGGCAACGGCGACTGTCACCAGAACCGAAAGCCGAACCGACGAGCAGATCCAGCGTGACGTGCTGGCCGAGCTGAAGTTCGAGCCCCGCGTCGCACCCAACGAGATCGGCGTGGCCGTCAAGAATGGCGTCGTGACCCTCACCGGCTACGTCGACTCCTACTCGAAGCGCTGGGCGGCGGAGGACGCCGCCCACCGGGTCCGCGGCGTGAAGGCCGTGGCGAACGAGATCGAGGTCCGGCTGCCCAGCTCGTCCGAGCGCACCGACACCGACATCGCGGCGGCCGCCGCGCGGGCGCTCGAGTGGGACGCCGTCGTCCCCATCGAGAAGCTCAACGTCACGGTGTCCAAGGGCTGGGTCACGCTCACGGGCGAGGTCGAGTGGCAGCACCAGAAGCAGGACGCCGAGCGGGTCATCCGGCGCCTGTCGGGCGTGAAAGGGGTGACGAATCTGATCGTCGTCAAGCCGCGCGTGACGCCGTCGGAGCTCAAGCAGAAGATCGAGCAGGCACTGGTGCGGACGGCGACGACGGACGCGCAGCGGATCACCGTCGAGGTGGACGGGAGCAAGGTGATCCTCAAGGGCACCGTGCGCTCGTGGGCGGAGCGGGAAGAGGCCGAGCGGGCCGCGTGGTCGGCCCCCGGGGTCACCGCCGTGGAGAACCGGATCGCGATCTCGTTCGATTAGCCTTCATCGAACCAACTGAGGGAGGACGCGCTCATGGACGCACGATCGATGCAGCAGCCCTGGCAGGAGATGCGGCGCTTGCAGCGCGAGATGGAGCACCTCTTCACCGACTTCACGCCGGCCTGGCGCTGGCCACTCACCGGCGAGTACCCGCCCGTGAACATCACGCGCGGCGAGAAGGACATCGCGGTCGAGGCGCTCTGCCCCGGCGCGGACCGGAAGAGCCTCGAGGTCAGCGTCGTCGGCGAGACCGTGACGATCCGCGGTGAGCGGCCCGCGGAGCCCGGCGTGACCGACGAGCAGTATCACCGGCGGGAGCGCCCGCTCGGCATGTTCACGCGAACCATCGGCATGGGCGACCGCCTGGACCCCGATCGGACCCAGGCGACGTACAGCAACGGCGTCCTTCGGGTGCAGCTCGCCCGGGTTCCCGAGGCGACACCCAAGAAGATTCCGATCCAGAACTGATTTCGGAGGAGGAGCGACACCATGGGGACCATGACGACGAATCCGCCGGCGGCGTCCACGAGGCCCGAGCGCCCGGTCCGCACCATCTCGCCGCCCGTGGACATCTACGAAACCGAAAAGTCGTACGTCCTTCTGGCCGATATGCCGGGCGTCGCGCCCGCCGGCCTCGACGTCGTGGCCGAGCGCGACGAGCTGATCGTCCGTGGGCGGGTCGACCGTCCCGCCACCGCGCCCGACTACCAGGAGTTCGAGCTGGGCGACTACTACCGGGCTTTCACGCTCACCGAGGATCTCGACACCCAGGGCATCAGCGCCACGCTCCGGGACGGTGTGCTGCGAGTCGAGATTCCCAAGTCCCTCGGGGTGCAGCCCAAGAAGATCCCGGTGCGTACGGAATAGTGAAAAGGAGAGCACGTGATGAGCATCATCGACAAGGTCGGAGCACTCCTGCCCTGGCGGAGAGAGCGCCGTGAGCCGGGGCCCGCGCGAGGCGAGGCGCTTGCACTCCGCGAGCCCGCGGGGTTCGGCCTTCGCGAGCCCGGCGGGCTGGCGTTCCGCGACGATCTCGACCGCTGGTTGCAGCGGCTCGTCGAGGAGCCCTGGGGAGGGCCCGGGCTCACCCCGTTCGCGTCGACGCCGCCCGTCGACATGCACGAGACCGACGACGAGGTGGTGGTGACGGTCGAGGTCCCGGGGCTCAACCGTGACGATCTCGATCTCATGATCAGCTCCGAGGGCCTGGTCATCCGCGGCGAAAAGCGCGAGGAGCGGAAGGACAGGCGCGACGATTACCAGCTCGTCCAGTCGCGCTACGGAAGCTTCGTCCGGACCGTGCCGCTGCCACCGGGACTCGACCTCGACCGGCCTCAGGCGCGCATCAAGGACGGCGTGCTCACGGTGAGGTTCTCGAAGGTGGACGCGCGCCCCGGGATGCGTCGCGTCCCGATCAAGAAGTGAGGCAGCGAAGGTGGACGCGGCGACGATCCCACGCATCGACGTCGAGGACGCTCGACGCAAGGTGGCGGCGGGAGACGCGCTCCTTGTCTGCGCCTACAGCGACGACGTGAAGTGCAAGCAGCTCGGGCTCGAGGGGAGCATCACGCTGTCAGAGCTGGAAGCGCGGCTGCCTTCACTCCCGAAGGACAAGGAGATCATCTTCTACTGCGCCTGACCGGCAGAACACACGTCTGCCGGTCAGGCAGGGAGGTATCAGGCGCGGGGTTTCACCAACGCCAAGGCGCTCGAGGGAGGCGTCGAGGCCTGGAAGCGGGCGGGATATCCAATGACGGCCGCGGCCTAGCGGTCTCCGTGAGGACGCAATGGGCAAAGTGATCGGCATCGATCTCGGCACCACCAACTCGGTCGTCGCGGTGATGGAAGGCGGCACTCCCGTCGTCATCCCCAACCAGGAGGGGAGCCGCCTGACGCCTTCGGTCGTGGCCTTCACGAAGGACGGCGAGATCCTCGTTGGTCAGGTGGCGAAGCGCCAGGCCGTCACGAATCCAGAGAACACGGTGTTCTCGATCAAGCGCTTCATGGGCCGGCGCTACGACGAGGTGCAGCAAGAGATCAAGCTGGTCCCCTACAAGGTCGTCAAGGCGCCCAACGGTGACGTCCGCATCGAGATCCGGGGCAAGCAGTACTCCCCGCCGGAGATCTCGGGCATGATCCTGAGGAAGCTGAAGGAGGCGGCGGAGGCCCACCTGGGCGGCAAGGTCGCCCAGGCCGTGGTCACGGTGCCCGCCTACTTCAACGACAGCCAGCGCCAGGCGACGAAGGACGCCGGGAAGATCGCGGGCCTCGAGGTCCTCCGCATCATCAACGAGCCCACCGCCGCCGCCCTCGCCTACGGGCTCGACAAGAAGACCGACGAGCAGATCGCCGTGTACGACCTCGGCGGCGGGACGTTCGACATCTCGATTCTGGAAATCGGCCAGGGCGTCTTCGAGGTCAAGGCCACCAACGGCGACACGCACCTCGGCGGCGACGACTTCGACCAGCGGGTGATCGACTGGATCGCGGAAGAGTTCAAGAAGGACAACGGCGTCGATCTTCGCCGGGATCGCATGGCGCTGCAGCGCTTGAAGGAGGCCGCGGAGAAGGCGAAGATCGAGCTCAGCTCGACTCTCCAGACCGAGATCAACCTGCCGTTCATCACCGCGGACCAGACCGGTCCCAAGCACCTGGTGATGACGCTGACGCGCGCCAAGCTGGAGTCGCTCGTCGCCGACCTCATCGAGCGCACGGTCGGGCCGTGCCGCCAGGCGATGAAGGACGCGGGCGTCACCGCCGCCGACATCGACGAGGTCGTCCTCGTCGGCGGGCAGACGCGCATGCCGAAGGTCCAGGAGCAGGTCAAGCAGCTCTTCGGCAAGGAGGCGCACAAGGGCGTGAACCCCGACGAGGTGGTCGCCGTCGGCGCCGCCATCCAGGGCGGCGTTCTGGCCGGCGACGTCAAGGACGTCGTGCTGCTCGACGTGACGCCGCTGTCGCTCGGCGTCGAGACCCTCGGGGGCGCCATGACGGTCTTGATCCCACGCAACACGACGATCCCCACGAGGAAGAGCGAGGTCTTCAGCACGGCCGCCGACAACCAGACCGCGGTCGATATCCACGTCCTGCAGGGTGAACGGCCGCTGGCGAAGGACAACCGGACGCTCGGCCGCTTCCGCCTGGAGGGCATCCCGCCCGCGCCGCGCGGGGTACCCCAGATCGAGGTGGCGTTCGACATCGATGCCAACGGCATCCTGAACGTGACCGCGCAGGACAAAGCCTCCGGCAAGCAGCAGCAGATCACGATCACCGCCTCGTCGGGGCTGAGCAAGCAGGAAGTCGAGCGGATGGTGAGGGAAGCGGAGGCGAACGCGAGCGAGGACGCCCGACGCCGGCAGGAGATCGAGCTGCGCAACCAGACGGACGCGCTCGTGTACTCGACCGAGCGGGCGCTCGCCGAGCACGGCGCGAAGCTCGCCGACGCCGAGCGCACGGCGGTCGAGCAGGCGCTCAGCGAAGCGCGCGAGGCTTTGAAGGGAGACGACAGCGAGCGGATCAGGCGGGCGCAAGAGAGCTTGACGCGCGCGTCCAAGACGCTGGCGGAGGCGATGTACCGCGAGAGCCGGGGTGGCTCCGGCAACGGTCCCCAGAGCTCCGGGGCGCCGAAGGACGGCGACGTCGTGGACGCGGAATTCAGGAACGTCGACGACCGGAAGCCTTGACGGCGGAGAGGGGACACCCCATGGATGCCGGGTTGCTGATCGCGCGGCTCATGGTCGGGCTCGCGCTGAGCGCGCACGGAGCGCAGAAGCTCTTCGGGTGGTTCGGCGGGCACGGCCTGAGAGGCACCGCCGGGTTCTTCGAGGGCCTCGGGTTCCGGCCGGGCGTGCTCTTCGCGCTGGCGGCCGGCCTCGGCGAGGTGGGCGGCGGTCTCTTGACGGCGGCCGGCCTGCTCGGGCCCGTCGGCCCCGCCCTGATCATCCTGGTGATGCTCGTCGCGATCTTCGCGGTGCACTGGCCCAACGGATTCTTCGCGTCATCGAACGGGATCGAGCTGCCCTTCGCGTATCTGGCCTCGGCCCTCGCGCTGGCCCACGCGGGACCGGGCGCCTATTCGCTCGACGGGCTCTGGGGCCTCAGCATATTTCCGCCGTCGACGGCGTGGCTCACGATCGCGGTCGCGGCCGGATTCGGCTTCGTGACGGTCATCCTCCGTCGGCCGGCGCCCGCGCCGGCCCGGACTCACGCATGACGGCATTCACGCTGAGGGCGTATGCGGCGGGCCGATGATGGAAGGGGCGATCCCGAGGCCGACTCCGGCCAGCGGGCCGTTAAGGACGACGAGGTCGAGCGCCTGCGTCATGCCCTCGACGAGGAGCAGCAGCGGCATCTCCGGCTACGCGCCGACCTCGACAATGTGCGGCGCCGCGCGTCCCGCGAGCTGGAGGCCGCCCGTCGCGACGGGCAACGCGCGGCGCTGCTGCCGCTCCTGCCCGTGCTGGACTCGCTCGAGCGGGCGCTGGCCGCAGGATCCACCGATCCGGATTTCTACGAAGGCGTGGCCGCGACGCATCGGCTGTTCGTCAACGCCCTCCGCGAGGCCGGCGCCGACCCCGTCGAGAGCGTCGGGCGGCCGTTCGATCCGCGAGCCCACGAGGCGGTCGCGACCGTGCCGTCCAACAGCGTCGAGCCCGGGACCGTCGTGCGTGAGGTCCGGCGCGGCTGGCGACTCGGGGACGAGCTGCTTCGTCCGGCCCAGGTCGTCGTCGCGGCACCGCGGGAGGCGGCCGACTCGTGGCGGTGAAGTTTCGCGACTACTACGAGGTGCTGGGCGTGTCGCGCACGGCGACCGCTGACGACATCAAGCGGGCGTACCGCCAGCTGGCGCGCAAACTTCATCCCGACCTCCAGCCCGCCGCCGAGCGACCCCGGGCCGCCGAGCGGTTCAAGGAGATCAACGAGGCCTACGAGGTCCTGAGCGATCCCGACAAGCGCGGCAAGTACGACGCCCTCGGGGCGAACTGGAAGAGCGGGATGGACTTCACGCCGACCGGCGGCGAGCGAGACTCCGCCGGGGCCGCGGAGTGGGAGGACCTCGGAGACGTCAGCGACTTCTTCGCCTCGCTCTTCGGTCGGGCCCCCGGGCGGACCAGACGCGGTGGTGTCCGGATCACGATCCCGGGCAGCGACATCGAGGCCGAGCTGCCGGTGACGCTCGAGGAGCTGCTCCACAGCGGCCGACGCCGGATCACGCTGAACGGCAACCGGAGCCTCGAGGTGGAGATCCCACGCGGGGCGCGCGAGGGGACCGTGCTACGCCTCGCGAGCCAGGGGGAGCCCGGCGTGAACGGTGGCCCGCCGGGCGACGTGTACCTTCGCCTGCGGCTGATCCCGCATCCGCGTTATCGTGTCGCCGGGGACGACCTGGAGATGGACCTGTCGCTCTGGCCGTGGCAAGCGGTCCTCGGGGCCGAGGTGAGAATCGAAACGCCCGACGGGCCGGTGACGCTCACCGTGCCGCCCGGCAGCCAGAGCGGGCGGCGCCTGCGGCTGCGCGGACGCGGGCTGCCGCGCGCCGATGGCAGCCGTGGCGATCTCTACGCGGTCGTTCGGATCGTCGTTCCCGAGCGCCCGAGCGCGGCGGAGCGCGAGGCATACGAGACGCTGAAGCAGCGCACCACGGTCCCGGCCGACCGGCCGGCGGGTGGATGAGCGAGCGTGCGCACACCACCGCGGACGCCACTGGACGCGTCGACCGTCGAGACCTCGCGACGACCCGAAGCGTACCTCTCCGGCGAGGAGCTCGCGACCGCCGCGGGGATCAGCTCGGCGACGCTGGCGCGATTGGTGAGCCTCGGACTCGTGGAGCCGACACCGCTCAGGGGGAACGAGCGGGTGTTCTCGGCGGCGACGGCGTCGCGGCTTCGCCGGATGCTGCGCCTGCACCGCGACCTCGGCGTGAACCTCACGGGAGCGGCGATCATCGTCGACCTCGTGGAGCGGCTCGAGCGCGAGCCAGGCCGGCCCGGCCGGTGACTCCAGCGATGACCGACAACGTGGTGCACGCTGCAGGCCGTCGCGGGGCTGGGGCCCCGCCGGCCGAGGCGTGCCTACGAAGGGAGCGACGGCGATGGATCTCAACCGACTGACCGAGAAGGCTCAGGACGTTATCCGCGGGGCGCAGGCGCTGGCGCAGCGCCGGGGCCACGCCCAGATCGACGTCGAGCACCTGGCGGTGGCGCTGCTCAGCCAGGACGGCGGCGTCGCGCCGCGCATCGTCGAGAAGGCAGGAGGGAACCCGGCGTCGCTCGTACAGCGGATCGAGCAGGCGCTCGACCGCCTGCCCCGCGTCTCGGGGCCCGGCGCTCCCGCGGGCCAGGTGTACATCGCGCCGCGCGTGAACGAGATCATGACCGGCGCCGAGACCGAGGCGCAGCGCATGAAGGACGAGTACGTGAGCGTCGAGCACCTGCTCCTGGCGCTCGCCGACCTCAAGGACGGCGCGGTGGCCGAGGCCCTGCGCGCCGCCGGCCTGACGCGCGAAAAGCTCCTCGAGGCGGCGGCGGCCGTCCGGGGCGGGCAGCGCGTGACGAGCCAGACGCCCGAGGGCACCTACGAGGCGCTCGAGAAGTACGGGCGGGATCTGACGGCGCTCGCCCAGCAGGGCAAGCTCGACCCGGTCATCGGCCGCGACGAGGAGATCCGGCGCGTGATCCAGATCCTCTCACGCCGCACCAAGAACAACCCGGTGCTGATCGGCCCGCCGGGCGTCGGCAAGACGGCCATCGTGGAGGGGCTGGCCCAGCGGATCGTGCGGGGCGACGTGCCGGAGGGCCTGAAGAAGAAGCGCATCGTGGCGCTCGACATGGGCGCGCTGATCGCCGGCGCCAAGTACCGCGGCGAGTTCGAGGAGCGGCTCAAGGCGGTGCTCAAGGCGGTGACGGACTCGCAGGGCGAGGTCATCCTCTTCATCGACGAGCTGCACACGGTGGTGGGCGCGGGGGCGGCCGAGGGCGCCATGGACGCGAGCAATTTATTGAAGCCGCTGCTGGCTCGCGGCGAGCTCCACTGCATCGGCGCGACGACCCTCGACGAGTACAAGAAGCACATCGAGAAGGACGCGGCGCTGGAGCGGCGGTTCCAGCCCGTCATGGTCGACCAGCCGACGGTGGAGGACACGATCTCCATCCTCCGCGGGCTCAAGGAGCGCTACGAGATCCATCACGGCGTCCGCATCAAGGACGCGGCGCTGGTGGCGGCCGCCGTGCTCTCGCATCGCTACATCGCCGATCGGTTCCTGCCCGACAAGGCCATCGACCTCGTCGACGAGGCGGCGGCCCGGCTCCGGACCGAGATCGACTCGATGCCGGCGGAGCTGGACGAGATCACGCGGCGAATCCTGCAGCTCGAGATCGAGCGCGAGGCCCTGCGCAAGGAGACCGACGCCGCGTCCCGGGATCGGCTGGCGAAGCTCGAGAAGGAGCTGACGGAGCTGCAGGGGAAGGCCCAGACCCTGCGCGCCCAGTGGGAGAGCGAGAAGGCGGCGATCGAGCGGCCGCGCCAGCTCCGCAAGCGCATCGAGGAGACGAGGATCGAGATCGACAAGGCGATGCGGGTCGGCGACCTGTCGCGGGCCGCCGAGCTGCAGTACGGGACGCTGGTCGCGCTCGAGCGCGAGCTGAAGGAGCTGGAAGCCCAGCAGAGCGCCGGCGGGCGGCGGCTCATCAAGGAAGAGGTGGACGAGGAAGACATCGCGGAGGTCGTTTCCCGGTGGACGGGCATCCCGGTGTCCAAGCTCATGGAAGGCGAGATGCAGAAGCTCCTGCGTCTTCCCGAGGAGCTGCACAAGCGCGTGGTGGGACAGGACGAGGCCGTGCGCGCGGTGGCGGACGCCGTGGTGCGCGCCCGCGCCGGCATCAAGGACCCCAAGCGTCCGATCGGCTCGTTCCTGTTCCTCGGCCCCACGGGCGTCGGCAAGACCGAGCTGGCGCGCGCGCTCGCCGCGACGCTCTTCGACGACGAAGACAACATGATCCGCCTGGACATGTCCGAGTACATGGAGAAGCACACCGTCGCCCGCCTCATCGGCGCCCCGCCCGGATACGTCGGCTACGACGAGGGCGGGCAGCTCACCGAGGCGGTCCGGCGCAAGCCGTATTCGGTCGTGCTGCTCGACGAGATCGAGAAGGCGCACCCGGACGTCTTCAACGTCCTGCTCCAGGTCCTGGACGATGGGCGGCTGACCGACGGGCACGGCCGCACGGTCAACTTCCGGAACACCGTGATCATCATGACGTCGAACATCGGCAGCCAGCTCATCCTCGAGATGCGCGGCGCCGACGAGCGAAGCTACCAGCGGATGCGCGAGCAGGTGCTGGAGGCGCTGCGGCGTCACTTCCGGCCGGAGTTCCTGAACCGCGTCGACGAGGTCGTGGTCTTCCGCGCGCTGACCGAGGCGGAGCTCGCGAAGATCGTCGAGATCCAGCTCGACGGGCTTCGGCGTCGCCTGACCGATCGGCGGATCACGCTCGAGGTCACCGAGGCGGCGCGCAGCTACCTGGCCAAGATCGGCTACGACCCCGTCTTCGGCGCGCGCCCGTTGAAGCGCGCCATTCAGCGAGAGGTCGAGACGCCGGTCGCGCGGCTGATCGTGGGCGGTAAGCTCCGCGACGGCGGAACCGTGCGCGTGGACGTGGCCGGCGACGCGCTGCGCGTGGAACCGGCGTGAGGCCCTTCGAGGAGGCGGTGGCCTCGGAGCTGGCCGCGCTCCTGCGGGCGGGCGTGCCGGTGCGCGGCGTCCAGATCACCGTGCGCGAGATGCTGGTCACGCGGATGGAGCGCGGTCAGCTCGGCGCGCGCGAGGTCACCGACGCGGTCGAGGCGGCCGTGCGCGCCGCCGGCCACCTGGTGCGCGAGCTGGACGCTCCGGAGGAACTGGCCGAGATCGTCTGCCGCTCGGCGCTGGAGGCGGTGCGGGGGCACGGCGGCGAGAGCGCACGCTGGCTCATGGAAGCGACGAGCGCGGCCTACGCGGTGCTCGATCAGCTGGCCCTGGAGCGCCCGGACGAGGCGACCTGGCGCTGGCTCGCGCGGCAACTCCCGCGCTGGTAGGAGCTCACGATGCGGCGATGGCAGGTGTGGTTCTTCGGACGCCCGGCTCAGCTCCTGTTCTGGGTCGCGGTCCTCCTGGTCGGCTCGTTTATCGTCGGCGCCGGGACCGGTCGGCCGCAATGGTGGTGGCCCTTCGAACGACCGCGTCCGGCGATCGTGCTGGCGCCGGCGTCGGCGTCGACGCCGCCGGCGGGCTGGACGGGGGTCGCGAAGGCCGTGATGCCGGCGGTGGTGAACATCGCCTCGGCCAGAATCGTGCGGGGGCTCGACCGGCCGTCGGGACCTCTGGCCTCCGACCCCTTCTTCGGCTTCTTCTTCGGGCCGGAGCGGGGGCCGCGCCGCGAGCAGAGCCTGGGCTCGGGGGTCATCGTCACGAGCGACGGCTACGTCCTCACCAACAACCACGTCGTCGAGGGCGCGCAGGAGATCCGCGTGACGCTCGACGACCGCCGTGAGTTCCAGGCCAAGCTCGTCGGGGCCGACCCGCACACCGACCTGGCGGTCCTGAAGCTGTCGGGCTCGGGCTTCACGGTCCTGGCCCTCGGCGACTCGAGCCGCGTCGAGGTGGCCGAGATCGTTCTCGCCATCGGCAATCCGTTCGGGCTGAGCCGGACCGTGACGATGGGCATCGTGAGCGCCGTCGGGCGCGCCAACGTGGGGATCGCGGACTACGAAGACTTCATCCAGACCGACGCCGCGATCAATCCCGGGAACTCCGGCGGCGCGCTCGTGAACTCGGTCGGCGCGTTGATCGGGATCAACACCGCGATCTTCTCGCAGAGCGGGGGCTACCAGGGCATCGGCTTCGCGGTACCGGTCAACATGGCCCGGCAGGTGATGGACCAGCTCGTCACGCGCGGGCGCCTGACCCGGGGCTATCTCGGCGTGGCCGTGCAGGAGCTGACCCCCGCGGTGGCGCGAGGGCTGGGGCTGTTCGCGAGCGGTGGCATCCTGGTGGCCGACGTCACCCCGGACGGGCCGGCGGCCCGGGCGGGTCTCAAGCGCGGCGACGTGATCGCCGCCATCGATGACAAGCCGGTCGCCGATGTCGGCCAGTTCCGCAATCTCGTCGCCGGCACGGCGCCGGGCACCCGCGTGCGGCTCACGATTCTACGCGACGCTCGCGAGCAGAAGGTTGAGGTCCCCATCGGGGACCTGCCCGAGCGCCGCGGCGCCTGACCTCACCGTGATCCCCCTCCGCGATTCCATCCCGTCGCGCACCTGGCCCGTCGTGACCTATCTGCTGATCGGGCTCAACGTCTGGGTGTTCCTCTACGAGGTGGCGCTCGGTCCCGACCTCGAAGCCTTCATCCACACCTGGGGCTTCGTGCCCGCCGACTACTTCGCGCTCGCCCGCGTTCCCGACGCCGGGGCCGAGCGCTACCTGCCGCTCGTGACCTCGATGTTCCTTCACGGCGGCTGGATGCACCTGATCGGCAACATGATGTATCTGTGGATCTTCGGCGACAACGTCGAGGATCGGCTCGGCCATCTCCGCTATCTGCTCTTCTATCTCCTGGCCGGTCTGGGCGCAGCGCTCGTCCACGCGTACCTGCACCCCGAGTCGACCGTTCCGACCGTGGGCGCCAGCGGAGCGATCAGCGGTGTGCTCGGTGGCTACCTTCTTTTGTTTCCTCACGCGCGGGTGCTCACGCTCGTGCCGATCGTCTTCATCTTCGTCCAGATCGTGGAAGTGCCGGCGGTGATCTATCTCGGCTTCTGGTTCCTCATGCAGCTGGTGGCCGGCACGCTCGCCGTGGCGCTCGCCGATGGAGCCGGCGGCGTGGCGTGGTGGGCACACGTCGGGGGGTTCGCGGTGGGCCTGATCCTGGTGCCGCTGCTGCTCCGGCGCCGCAGCTATCCGCGGGTGTGGCGAACGGAGTCGGGACCGTGGTGAACGTCGTGCGATCGAACGGGGGAGGCTGACGATGAGCATCGGTGACATCCTGTGGTTGTTCTTCATGATCTCGGCGCTGCAGCCGGTGCTCAGGCAGAAGATGCTCGAGGCCGCCCGGATGCGCGTGCTGCATCGGTTCGAGAACAAACGGAAGAGCCGGGTGATCGCGCTCGTGCACCGCCAGGAGACGATGAGCTTCCTGGGCTTTCCCATCATGCGCTTCATCGACGTGAACGACTCGGAGGAGGTGCTGCGGGCCATCAAGCTGACCGATCCCGACTGTCCCATCGACCTGATCATCCACACGCCGGGCGGCCTGGTCCTTGCCGCCGGCCAGATCGCCCACGCCCTCCGGCGTCATCGAGCGAAGGTCACCGTCTTCGTGCCCCACTACGCGATGTCGGGCGGGACGCTGATCTCCCTGGCGGCCGACGAGATCGTGCTGGACCCGAACGCGGTGCTGGGCCCGGTGGACCCGCAGCTCGGCGAGTCGCCGGCGGCGTCCGTGCTGACCGTGCTCGACAAGAAAAAGCCCGACGAGATCGACGACAAGACGTTCATCATGGCCGACGTCTCCCGCAAGGCCATCGCGCAGGTGCGGCGGACGGTCCAGGAGCTCCTCTCGGATCGGATGGCGCGGGAGCAGGCCGCCGCGCTGGCCGAGAAGCTGGCCACGGGCACCTGGACCCACGACTATCCGATCATGGCCGAGGAGGCCAAGGCGCTCGGGCTGCCGGTCAGCACGGAGATGCCGGAAGAGGTCTACCAGTTCATGGGCCTCTTCCCCCAGCCGACCCGCACGCGGCCATCGGTCGAGTACGTGCCGATGCCCTATCGGTCGCGTCAGAGCTAGTCGACGCGATGTCGGATGCCATCGAGATTCCGACCCTGGCCGGCACGCTGGACGAGCTGGCCGGTCGGGGTTTCACCGAGCACTTCATCATGGTGAATGGAAAGCTTCGTGGGGCCGACAGCGGGAAGGTGTTCCCCGCGGAGGAGGTGATGATTTCGGAGTATCACCGTTTCGAGGGCGTCTCGGACCCAGATGACATGGCGATCCTCTATGCGATCGAGACACGCAGCGGTCTTCGTGGGACGCTGGCCGACGCGTTCGGCGTCTACGCGGACCCGGTGGTGGAAGCGTTCATGAGAGAGGTCGTGCTGCGTCGGCGATGATCGACCGGCTCAGCGGGGTCGCCTCACCGGGACTCCACGTGCTCGCGCAGGATCCGCCGGACCTCGAGGATCGTCTCGGGCTCTGCCTGGGTCGAGTGGCTCGATCTGACGATCTTCTCCGACGCGACTCCGTCGAGATGGGCGCTCTCGTAGGCGACGACGCCGTCCGTCTTTCCGCTCACCGGACCAACTCCGAGCACGGCGATGATCGAGTGCACGAGCACGCCCGGGGCGATCGGGCTCTCGGAGAGAGTGCGGATGAAGTGGTGGCCGGGACGCATGTTGTCGACCGCGGTCGGCGTGCCTTCGAGGGCCTTGACGGTGGCGAGGTCCGGGTTTTGCCGGGCGAGGTCGTTGACGTCCTTCACCAGGGTGATCGGAAGCGTGACGACTCGCCGGACGAGGTTCATGACGAACGTCGAGACGCGGAAGCTCCCCCGGTGCGGCGTGGCGATGAACACGACCCGGCTGACGAAGGGTAGTGGCTCGAAGAACATCGTGTTCCGGACGAGCTCCCGCGTCTCCGGAGATGCCTTGACCTCCGCGAAGGGAAGTTTAGTCACACTGTCCCAGAAGCGCGTGCCGCTGTCCGTGACCATGAGCCGCGCCAGCAGGCCACCCTGGCTGTGGCCGATCAGCACCATGCGCCGAAGCGCGGGGTCGCGTCCCTCGGGGTCGAGCTCCTTCACGACGCTCTGGAGCGACCGCCGTAGCTCGCTCGCCGACACGAGGATCGGGCTGCTCGTGGAGTAGGTGAAGAGCCAGAACTGGATGCGGCTTCGCAGCACCGGATCATTCGAGAGCTCGTTGACCATATCAGCCCAGCGCGCGGGGCTCGACGCCGTGCCGTGGATGAGGACGACCGGGACCCGACCCGGTCGGTAGGGATGTATCATGGCGAGGTTGCCGGCGAACGAGCGGCGGAATTCCGCCGACAGGAAGGAGCCGAGCTCCGTGTCCCACACCGGCGCCCCTTCGAGCCCGTAGGCGAGCGTGGCGCTGGGCTCGAGCTCCAGCGGCAGCGTGCGGCCTTGGACCTCGACGGTCGTCGCTTCGTCGGCGGGGTAGAGCTCGATGCGGCCGCGGAGCCGGCCGTTGGCGATCGCCTCGACCACGTTCTCGAGCCTGACGAATACGGTCACCGGCACCTTGACGCGCGCAGGGATGTACTTGCGGGCGGCTTCGGCCTCGGGCCCGGTGCCCGCGGGAGTCACCTCGGCCGCCAGTGGGGCGCCGATGCCCGGCTGACGATAGCGATTGCGCAGCCCTCGGACCTCGAAGTCGCCGACCGAGACGAACCGACTCATGCGGAACGGGCCCCAGAGAAAGTCGGCCGGATCGCCGCGGAGCTCGAGCTGCCCGAAGGGCAACGGCAGCGTGCGATCCGACAGAATGACCTCGACAGCCTCGGCCTCCGCCGCGGTTCGGCCGCTGGGCGCGGGAGCGCCGTTGCTCGCAGCGGGCGGCCCGACGAGCCCGAGGCCCAGCCCGAAGTTGTAGAGGTCCGCGGCGAGTCGCGTGCGCGGATCGAGCGCGAGCGCGGACTCGTCCTTGCTCTCGAACAGGAACGCGTACGCATAGACGGCGGCCGCCAGGTAGTGGTCCTGCCGGTGTTCCCGCTCGGCATAGAGAAAGGAGAGCTCGGCCAGCGCGAAGAGTCGGTTCCGGTTGAGGTCGGTGCCGGCGCCCCGGAGCTGGCCCAGCGTGCCCGCCGGGTCCTCCTCGAAGCGTTCGGCGAGCCCGAGGCGCTGGAGCGTCTGCTCGGTGGCCGCACTGGGCTTTCCGGCGGTCATCACGCTTCGCGTGAGCGCGCGGTGCACTTTCTGCGGGTCGGCCCGGACCACGCCGATCGGCGTGGCACAGGCGCTTGCGACGAGCAGCACGCCGACCAGCGCGATGAGGCCGAGCGCCGTATCTGACCGGGTATCCACGGCGACGCCGACGGCCACTTCGCGCGCCGCGCCGCCAGCCTGTGGCGGCGGCGCGCCGGCCGCATTCATCGCGCCGCTCTGGTGAACGCGGAAAGAACGGTCTCGCTGGGGTCCGCCTTGCAGTAGCCAAGGGCGCGGTCGACGAGCTCACCCGCGGCGCGCTCGTCCCACGTCGTCAGGCGGCGAATCCCGTCGACGTAGCCGTTGAAGTATATTAAAGCCCGCTCCTGCCGTTCGCCGGAGAGCGACTGAAATTCTGCGCACTTGATCTTGCCGGTGTGAATGATCCGCGGCGTGAGGCTCATCTGAGCCGGCGCCGATTCCGGGAGGAAGTTGGCCGCCGCCAGGGCCAGGCACGAAGCGGCGAGTATTGCAGTGCCCCGATTCATTGTCGTCACCCCCACTCGTCTGACCGCGTGAACGTCTCAGACCCTCGGGCGGACCTGCTTCGCGAGCTCGCGGATCTCGCCGACGAGCGCCGCGGAGTCCTGGCGGGCCGGCAGCCCCATCCGGGCGCTGATCGTGAGCGACTTCACGTCGCGGCCGGTCTGGCCACAGACCGTCGCGAGCTCCGCGAGGCCGGCCTTCATCTTCGCGGCGCTGGGGAACGCGGCGTGCCAGCCGTCGCCGAGCTCGGCGACGCGCCGGAGCGCGCGGGGCGTGTGGCCGCCGATCCAGACGGGGATGGCGCCGCGCGCGGGCTTCGGCGCCACACCGAGCGCGTCGAAGCGCAGGAACTCTCCCTGGTGGCTCACGCGCTCGTCGCGCCAGCAGGCCTTCATGACCCGGATCGCCTCGTCGCTCCAGGCGCCGCGATCTCTTCCTTCATCCAGCCGACCCCGGCGCCCAGGATGACGCGGCCCGGCGCCAGGTGGTCGAGCGTCGCGAGCATCTTCGCGGCGAGGACCGGGTGGCGATGAGGCAGGACGAGCGCCTTCATGCGCCGCGCGAAGCCGAGCAGCACGTCGCGGGTGGCGGCGGGGCCGTACACCGGAAGATGGCAGCCGACCTGCAGGTCAGTCGTCGCCATACACGACCCGTTCGGCGAGCGCGTCCTCCTGGATCATCTGCGCCAGGCGCGAGTGCTGGATCTTGCCGCTGGAGGTCTTCGGGATCGTGCTCGACCGCACGAGGATCACCCGCGCCGGGCGGTGGCCGCGGGCTCGGTGGACGCGGCTCGTGATCTCGCGGACGAGACCGTGGTAGTCGTCGGGCGACGCGGTCTCGCTCCGGACCTCGGCGACGACGTGGAGCCGCTGCGTGCCCGTCCGCTCGCTGTCGATCCCGACCGCGGCGGAGTAGCGCACGCCGTCCACGCGGTCGACGACTTCCTCGATGTCGGCGGGCACGACGTTCTCGCCGGCGAGAATGATGATGTCCTTGAGGCGGCCCGTCACGTAGAGGAACCCTTCGGCGTCGACGAACCCGAGATCGCCGGTCCTGAGCCAGCCGCCCGGCATGAGCACCTTCGCGGTGGCGCCGGGGTTGTTGTAATAGCCCTGCATGACGCCCGAGCTCTTGACGCAGATCTCGCCCTCCACGCCCGCCGGGCGCTCGGCGGTGCCCTCGTCCAGCGGCGCCAGGACCCGGACCGAGACGCCCCGGCACGGCTGGCCCACCGAGGGAAATCGCCCGCTCGCATCGAGCCTGAGCGGGACGCCCCGGGGCCAGATGGCGACCGCCAGCGTCGCCTCGGCGAGCCCGTAGCAGGGCGCGATGATCCGCTTGAGGCCGAAGTGCGACTCGAACGCCGCGATCGTCGAGGGGCGCACGGGCTCGGCGCCGGAGAGCGCGGACTTGAGGCTCGTGAGGTCGAGCCCGGCCGTGTCACGGACGTTGCGCACGCAGTTGCGATAGCCGAAGTCCGGCGACACGGTGAACGTCGCGCGGATCTCGGTGATGAGCGAGAGCCACTGGCGCGGGTTCCGGAGATCGGGCGGCAGCAGCCAGATCGGCGTGCCCAGGAGCGGCGGCGTGAACGCGCAGCCGATCAGGCCCATGTCGTGGTAGAGCGGCAGCCACGAGACGATGCGGTCGTCGACGGTGATGCCCGCCGCCTCGGCCATGAAGTGGATGGTCGATACGACGTTGCGGTGGGTGAGCATGACGCCGCGCGGATGGCCCGTGCTTCCCGACGTGTACTGCAGAAAGGCCAGGTCGTCCGCGCTCGCCCGGGCGAGCGCCGGCGGGGCCGCGTCGATGTCGAGGTCGGGCGGCTCCAGGACGCTGTGGACGTTCGGCGCCTGCTCGCAGCTCTCGTCCACGCCCGTGCGGAACCAGCCGATCGTCGCGACCGCGACCGCGTCGGAGTCGCGGAAGATGTTGGCCGTCGTATCCACGCCGAGCGTGGGGTAGAGCGGGACCGGGACCGCGCCGATCCTGAGGGCGGCGAAGAACGTGTAGAAGAATTCGGCGCACGTCGGGTAGATGAGGCAGACCTTGTCGCCCGCGCCCACGCCCGCCCGGGCGAGCCCGGCGGCGTACCGCCCGCTCTGGGCCCACAGGCGCCCGTACGTCACCGTCTCGTCGAACAACCGGAAATATTGCTGGTCGGGCGAGAGGGCCGCGCGGCGCCGCATCATCTCGGTCAGCGTCGCGGCAGCTCGTACGTCATCCATTCGCGACTCCTCGACTGGCCGACGGGCGGAGGCGGGAGGGCGCGCCGGCGGAGGCCCGCGGGGGCACGCGGCCGGCTCCGTCACCCACTCGCCCGCTGCCGCAGCTCTGCGAGCTGCGGGCGGGACTCGGGGGTCCCACTCCGCCGGCCGCGTGCCCCCGCGGGCCTCCGCCGGCGCGCCCTCCCGCCTCCGCCCGTCGGCCGGCTCCAGGTGTTGCGCAGCGCTGACATCTGTTCATGGGCATGGGTTAGTCGATTCGGGGGCCGAGGGTCGCGGCGGTTGCGTGGGCTTCGCCGTTTCTCAGGTAGAGGACTGAGACGGTGTCGCCGGGGCGGCGGTCGCGGACCAGGTTTCGGAGATCCTCGAGGCCGTCGACGGCGATCCCGGCGAAGCGCACGATCACGTCGCCTTCGCGCAGGCCCGCCTGCTCGGCCGCCGTTCCCGGCATGACGCTCGACAGCCGCAGCCCGTCGGCGCCCGGCCGCGGCAGGGCGAGGATGCCGAAGAGCGCGCCGCCGGGCGCGCCGTTCTGGCGGCGGACCGGCCGCGGGACCTTCGCGTACACCGGCCGCGAATCGCTTGCGAGCCGCTCGATGACGCGCATGCCGACGGCGGCGACGCGCGCCATACCGGCCGCGTCGATCCTGTCCGCGGTATCGGTCGGACGGTGGTAATCGCCGTGACCACTGGTGTAGAAGAACAGCACGGGGAGACCGGCCTCGTAGAATCGACTGTGGTCGGAGGGCCCGTGGGGCGAGCCTTCGATCTCGAGCGTGATTCCTTCCTTCTGCGCCGCGTCGCCGACGATCGCGCGTAGCCCGTTGCCGCTGTCGCCGCCGCCCACGTTGAGACGGCCGCCCTGCATCCGACCCACCATGTCGAAGTTCACCATCGCGACGGTCCGGTTGAGCGGTACGGCCGGCCGGCCCACGTAGTGACGCGAGCCGATCAGGCCCAGCTCCTCGGCGCCGAACAGCGCGAAGACGAGCGTCCGGCCCGTTCCCCCCGCCGCCGCGAACGCGCGCGCCAGCCCGAGGACCACGGCGGTGCCGGAGGCGTTGTCGTCGGCGCCGGGGTAGACGACGCCGTCGACGCGTCCGAGGTGATCGTAGTGCGCGCCGATGACGACGGCTTCGCCGGCGAGCGCCGGCTCGGTACCCGGCAGAATGCCGACGACGTTGGCGGCGCGGACTTCATCGGACACCTGGTCCACGCGAATCCGCAGGCGGGCTCCCGTCGCGAACGACGCGGGCGCGTGCGCCGCGGAGAGAGCATTCGCCGCATCCACCGTCGTTCGGCCTGCGGCGGACAGCACGGCGTCGGCCGCCTCGCGCGTGAGCGCCCCCGACACGAGACCGACCTGGACCGCCGTCTTGTCCGGCGACGGGATCTCGCCGCCGGCCAGCAGCAGCGCGGCGGCGCCGCGGCGCTTCGCCGCGATCAGCTTGTCGAGACGGCTTGCTCGCGCTCCTGCCAGATGAGGGGGTGTCCCGTCCAGCGCGAGCGCGATCTTTCCGCGAACGTCCACGGCCGCGTAGTCGTCATAGCCGACGTCTGGAAGGTCGGCGCCGTAGCCGACGAAGACCACGTCTGCGCCGACCTCGCCGGCGAGCGAGCCGCCGTGCGGGATCCAGTCGCGCCCGAGCTCGAGCCGGCGCGGCGTCGGACCGGACAGCTCCAGGCTGCTCCCCGGGCCCGGGCGCTGCGACGTCTCGAGGACGAACGTCTGGATGAACGATCCCGCGTCGCCCCCCGGACGGAGTCCGGCGGCCGCCAGCCACTCGGCGATCTGGCGGGCGGCGCGGTCGCCGCCGGCCGTGCCCGACCGCCGGCCCTCCATCTCGGGGGCGGTCAACGCGCTCACGCTCTCGGCGAGCCGCTCGGCTGTCGGCGCCACGACGGCGGCCCGCGCGGCCGCGCCGGCCGCGCCGAGCGCCAGGGATGCCGTGAGCAGGAGAGCGACGACCCGGCGGGTCACACGCGCATTTTACTCCAGTGGAGCGGGCGCTATGACCGGCTGAAGACGGTCATTTTCCGTCTCCGGACTTGACGGAGGCGACGCGGCCGCCGGTCAGCCGCACGAGGTCCGCGGGCGTCAGCTTGAAGACCGTGTTCGGGTGACCAGCGGCCGCCCAGATCTCGGGCCACTTCAGCAGATCCTCGTCGATCAGGATCGCCAGCGGCTCGGCGTGCGCGACGGGAGCGACGCCGCCGATGGCGAAGCCCGTCCGGGCCCGCACGAAGTCGGCGTCGGCGCGGCCCACCGGCTCGGCCACGAGCCCGGCCACCTTGCGCTCGTCGACGCGGTTTGCGCCACTCGCGATGACCAGCACCGCGCGCTGAGTCTGCTCGCCGCGAAAGACCAGGGATTTCGCGATCTGGTCGACGCGGCAGCCGACCGCGCGGGCGGCCTCGGCCGAGGTGCGCGCGGGCTGCTCGAGCGCGACCACGGTGTGGCCGCCGCCCGCCGCCGCGAGAACCTCCTGGACCCGCCGGACACTCGCACCCGGTTCAGAGTCGCTCACGGGACCTCGCCTGGATCATCCATGAACGAACACCACGGCGAACGGGCGGGTGGCGCCGGGCCAG
>DASPZZ010000049.1:0-2201 GCA_035635995.1 Binatia bacterium
GACTGGCGCGCGAGACGATCGTCGCCAGCACCGTCTCGAGGTCGAGCGTGGAGCTGACCGCCCGCCCGACCTCGCCGAGGGCCTGCAGCTCGCCGACCGATCTGGCCAGCTCGCGGGTTCGCGCCTGCAATTCCTGGAACAGGCGGACGTTCTCGATCGCGATCACCGCCTGGTCGGCAAAGGTTTTCAGGAGCTCGATCTGTCGTTCGGTAAACGCCTGTCGTTCGATTCGGCGGACCAGGATCGCTCCGAGCGGCACGCCTTCGCGTACCAGCGGGGTGACCAGAATGGAGCGCGTCTCGCGGCCGATCTTGGGGAACTCGGTCTCGCGCAAGGTGGCGAGGTCTTCGATGTGAATGGTGCGGCGTTCGATGATCGACCGTCCAGCCGGGAAGTCGCGGTCGAGCGGAATCACGTCGGGTACGCCGAACGGAGTCGATCCGAATCGTGAGACCGCGCGCAGCGTGGCGCCCTCGATGAGCCGGATATGTGCATCGGTCGCCGCGCAGATGTGCGCGGCGTTCTCGGCGACCGCGTCGAGCACGGGCTGGATGTCCGTCGGCGAGCTGGAAATGACCCGCAGGATCTCGGCGGTGGCCGTTTGCTGCTCGAGCGACTCGGTCAGCTCGCGGGTGCGCTCATCTACCTTCCTCTCGAGGCCGGCGTAGGACTCCTTGAGCTGGGCGGCCATGCTGTTGAACTGGCTGCCGAGCGCCTCCAGCTCGTCGCCGGTGCGGACGTCGATCCGCTGATCGAGCTCGCCGGCGCCGATCCGGGCGGCGCCGACCTGGAGCGCCTGGATGGGCGTGACCATGCGCCGCGCCAGGACCAGGCTGGCGGCGACGGCCAGCAGCACGCCGAGCACCAGGAGCGCGATCGTGCGCTGGATCGAGGCGTAGAGACTCTCGAACGCCTCCTCGAGCGGCTGCTCGACGAAGACCGACCACCGGAGCGAGGCGATGGTCGCGTAGGCCGTCATCACGCTCCGGTTCTTGGAATCGCGCGCGATCGTCACCTGCTCCTGCCGCTCACCGGGCACCGCCGGAGGGGCGGCGAGGGCGCTCTTGACCTGGTCGAGCCCGGCGAACGTCGTCTTCTGGAGCACCAGGCTGATGTCCGGGTGGGCGATGAGGACACCCTGGGCGTCGACGACGTAGGCGTGGCCGGCCTTGCCGATCTTGATCTGGGAGACCACGTCCCAGATGAACTTGAGATTCACCGCGGCCACCGTCACGCCGGCGTCCTTGCCGCTCCCGGCGATGGCGATCGTCATGTAGGGCTCGGACTCCTTCCGGAACTTCACCGGCCCGTGGTAGACCTTGCCGGCCTTGGCCTCGGTGAACTCTGGCTCGTGCGAGAAGTCGATGCCGCTGCCGGTCACGTCCATGGCCAGCCGCGAGACGCGCAGCTGCTCCTTGCCCTCGGCGTCGAGGTGGCTGATCTCGGTGATGGCGAGCACCTGACGGAGCAGGCGCAGGTAGTCGACGCGCCGCTGGTACATCGCGGCCGCCGGCGCGCCCAGCTGGGGCTGCGTCGTCCAGCCGATCTGCCGCTCGATCTCCTTGATGAAGTCCTCGATGCGGGAGGCCACGCCGAGCGCCTTCTCGCGCTGGAGGGCGACGAGGCCCGCGCGGTTCTCCTGATAGGAAAAATAGATCTCGATGAGGCCGGAGGCGAGGAGGGCGCCGCTCACCAGGCCGGCGAAGACGATCACGTACTTCCGGAAGAGGCGCCCGCGGGGTGTCACACGTCTCTCGTGCTCACCCCGACAATATCACCAGGAGCCGCGGGACCGACTTTTCCAGGCAGCGCTTGATCTCGTCGCGGCAGGCCCGGAACACGTCCTCGCCCTGGGTGGCGGGATCTTCGATGTCGCCGTCCTCGCCCACGAATTCCCGCAGCGTGAAGACCGGGCGGCCGCGCGCCTCGTCGAAGGCGTCGAGCATCTGCTTCTGGCGCCACGTCATGGTCAGGATAACGTCCGCCTCCGCGAGCAGGTGGCGGTGCCGCTTCAGGTCGGTCGAGGCGAAGGCGTCCTCGGCCAAGTGGATGCCCTCCTCGCGCAGCGCCAGCCGGGCGTCGAGCGAGGCGATCATGCCGTCGCGCGCGTAGTTGGCGATGCCGCCCGACCTGACGCGAATGGCGCCGTCGGCGCCGTGCCGCGCCAACATCCGCTCCAGGAGCACGTGGGCCATCACGCT
>DASPZZ010000050.1:0-1965 GCA_035635995.1 Binatia bacterium
GCAGAGCGAGCGGCCGTTCGTGACGGACAACTTCAACGTGATCTTCGACTGCGCGACGGGCCCGATCGAGGATCCAGCGCGCCTCGAGCGGGAAATCCGCGCGATTCCCGGCGTCATCGACACGGGCCTCTTCCTGGGCACTGCCGATATGGTGATCGTCGCCGACGGTGGCGTCGTCCGCGAGCTCGTGAGGAGATCGCGATGACGGGTGAGACTTCGCTCCACCTGCCCGGCGACCTCGAGACGGCGGTACGCGGAGAGCTCGACGCCTGGCGCGCAGAGGACACGGTGAGGCGTCTCTGGGCGCGCGACGCGAGCCTCTGGACGGGGGCGGACGAAGCGAGCTGGCTCGGATGGCTCGGTGTCGCCGGTGAGCAGCTCGGGCGCGCGAGCGCGCTCCGCGATCTGGCCGCCGAGGCTCGCACGGCGGGCTTCACTCACGCGCTGGTGCTCGGCATGGGCGGCTCGAGTCTCTGCCCCGAAGTCCTGAAGACGACCTTCGGCCGGATTCCCGGCCATCCCGAGCTGTTCGTCCTCGACTCGACCGACCCGGCTCAGATCCAGACGATCGAGCAGCGAATCGACGTGGCGAACACGCTGTTCATCGTCTCGAGCAAGTCCGGAACCACGCTCGAGCCGAACATCTTCATGCGGTACTTCTTCGACCGCGCCCGGCAGCTCGTGGGCTCCGAGCACGCCGGCACGCGTTTCATGGCGGTCACCGATCCCGGCTCCAGAATGGAGCAGGTGGCGGCGGCCCACCGGTTCCGCCGCGTCCTCGCCGGCGTGCCGTCGATCGGCGGGCGCTATTCGGCGCTCTCGGACTTCGGCATGGCGCCCGCCGCGATCATGGGGCTCGACGTCGGCCGATTCCTCGGACACGCCGTCGCGATGACCGGACGCTGCGGGGCGTCGGTCCCGCCCGCGGAGAACCCCGGGGTCCTTCTGGGAATCGTCCTGGGCGTGCTCGCCCGGCGCGGACGCGACAAGGTCACCCTGGCGGCCTCGCCCGGCATCGCCGGTCTGGGCGTCTGGCTCGAGCAGCTGCTCGCGGAGTCCACCGGCAAGCTCGGAAAGGGGCTGATCCCCGTCGATCGTGAGCCGCTCGGCATGCCGGCCGTGTACGCCGACGACAGGCTGTTCGTCTACGTCCGCCTGACTGCCGCGGCCGACCCGGCTCAGGACGACGCGGTGGGAGCGCTCGAGCGGGCCGGCCAGCCGGTCGTGCGGATCGGCCTCGGCGATCCCTACGAGCTCGGCGGCGAGTTCTTCCGCTGGGAGATCGCGACGGCGGTCGCGGGCGCAGTGCTCGGCGTCAACCCGTTCGATCAGCCCGACGTCGAGGCGAGCAAGGTGGCGACCCGCGCGCTGACCGATCAGTACGAGGCGACCGGAACCTTGCCGCTCGAGTCACCGCTGCGCGCCGACGATCCCGCGTTCGCCGCGAAGATCGGCGCCCACCTGCAAACGGTCAAGCCGGGAGACTACGTCGCGTTTCTCGCCTACATCCCGATGAACGAAGCTCACGACGCCGAGCTTCAGACGGCGCGTGTCGCGGTGCGCGATCGTCTCGGCGTCGCGACGTGTGTCGGCTTCGGGCCGCGCTATCTCCACTCGACCGGGCAGGCATACAAGGGCGGGCCGAATTCCGGCGTGTTCGTTCTCATCACCTGTGACGACGCGGACGACCTGCCCGTGCCCGGACAGCGATATTCATTCGGCGTCGTGAAGGCGGCGCAAGCGCTCGGCGACCTCCAGGTTCTGCGCGAGCGCGGGCGCCGGGCGCTGCGCGTGCCTCTCGGGAGTGACGTGAAGGCCGGGCTGGCGCTGCTGCGCCGGGCCATCGAGGCGTGACTCGCCGGGGCAGATAGCTTCGAGACAGGAGGATCGCATGCAGGTCGGGATGGTAGGACTGGGCCGGATGGGGGCCAACATGGCGCGCCGCCTGATCAAGGGCGGCCACGA
>DASPZZ010000051.1:0-2716 GCA_035635995.1 Binatia bacterium
GCTCGTGTGGATCTTCCAGGACGGCCATCTGGCGACCTGGCTCGACTTCACGCCCGGGCCGATCCAGACGGCCACGCCGCTCATCATGTTCTGTCTCGTCTTCGGCCTGTCGATGGACTACGAGGTCTTGCTGCTGAGCCGCGTGCGCGAGGAGTACGAGCAGAGCGGGGACAACGCCGGCGCCGTGGTGGTCGGCCTGGAGCGGACGGGTCGGCTGATCACGGGCGCGGCCGCGATCATGGCGGCGGTGTTCTTCGGCTTCGGGCTGGCACGGTCGGTCGTCATCCAGTCGGTCGGCGTCGGGATCGGCGTCGCGGTCGTCGTCGACGCGACGATCGTTCGTGCCCTGCTGGTGCCGGCGACGATGCGCCTGATGGGCCGCTGGAACTGGTGGCGGCCGGCCTGGCTCACGCTGCGACCGTCACGGCGCGCGAGCCGCGTGGTCGCGAACCGAAGCTGAGGCATCGGCGAGCGCGCCGAGCTGGCACTGGCAATTTCGCGGGCCGTGTCGGATACTCTGCCGCGAAGCGGCGAACCCGCCGCCCCCCACACAGGAGGATGCGATGGCGATCAAGGTCGGTGATCGGCTTCCCGACGGCACCCTGACAGAGATGGTCGATACCGAGCGGCCGGGCTGCACCGTCGGTCCGAACGCTTTCCCAGTCGGCGAGATCAGCAAGGGCAAAAAGATCGCGATCTTCGGTCTGCCCGGCGCCTTCACGCCCACGTGCTCGGCGAAGCACGTCCCGAGTTACGTGCAGAACTTCGACAAGCTCCGGGCCAAGGGTGTCGACGAGGTCTGGTGCGTCTCCGTCAACGACGCCTTCGTGATGGGCGCCTGGGGCCGCGATCAGAAGGCCGGCGGCAAGGTGCGCATGATGGCCGACGGCAGCGCCATCTTCACCAAGGCGCTCGGCCTCGACATGGACCTGACCGCACGCGGCATGGGCGTGCGCTCCCAGCGCTATTCGATGCTCGTGGACAACGGCGTCGTCAAGGCCGTCAACGTCGAGCAGCCCGGCAAGTTCGAGGTCAGCGACGCCGACACGATGCTGAAGGCTCTCTGATCGTCGGGCTGCGCACCGGCGCAGCCCGTGCGACAATCAAGCCATGCGCTGGCGCGTGATGCTCGTTGGGGCCGTGATGATCGCGAGCGTGAGCTCGATTCACGCCGCGTTCGCCCAGATGAAGTCTCCACCGGGCGGGACGACCCCCGGCGGCGCGATATTCGACCGCCTGAATCGGTCCTCGACGCGACCAGTCCCGCAGACGCCCTCGCCGGCCGTTCGCCAGCCCGATATGGGCTGGGTGCCCGATCGATTCGTCCAGGTCCCCGGCGTCGACGGCCAGGTCCTCGTGCCCGGGCACTGGGAGCGGAGACTGTCCGACCACGAGGTCTATACCCCGCCGCTCACCGGCCGGACCCCGCAGGGCGACTCGACGATCCAGTTCCCTGCCGGCACCCGGCCGCCCGTCAACGAACGCCAGTACCCCTGATCGGCGCTCCCGCGAGGGCTTCCCGATGTCGGCGGATCCTGGGCTTCGCGGGGCGGCGATCGCCGACCTCCTCCAGAGCTTCGAGAGACATCTGGTCGACCATCGAGAGTGCGCCGGTCTCGCCGGCAGCATCCTCGAGACGACCGCCGACGGCGCCCTCTGGGGCGTCGCCTGGATGCGCTGCCCCGACTGCGGCGTGCGGTGGGAGCGGCGTCTGGCGCTGAACGGAGCCGTGTAGGCCTCCGGCTCGAACTTCAGGCTTGACTCCATCGGCGCCGGCGCTGTATCCGGTCTCGATGGGGACCAATGGCTTCGTCACCTCAGCCGCGCACCGTCACCTCTCGCGCGACCCGGTGATGCGCCGGCTCATCCGCGCTCACGGTCCGTGCGCGCTCGCCCCGCTCCGGTGGTCGCCCTACGAGGCGCTCACCCGCGCCATCGCCCACCAGCAGCTCAACGGTCGCGCCGCCGAGTCGATCCTCGCCCGTTTCATCGCGCTCTTCGAGAACGGCCGTTTCCCGTCACCCGCGGATGTCTCGGCGGCGCGCGCCGCGAGACTGCGCCGGGCGGGCTTCTCGCGCGGCAAGGTGCGGGCGATCAAGGACATCGCTCGGCACGCGCTCGCAGGTGCGGTGCCCACGCGGCGGGCGGCCGCTCGCCTCGACGACGAAGCGATCATCGAGCGCCTGACGCGGATTCACGGGGTCGGGCGATGGACGGTCGAGATGCTGTTGATCTTCACCCTCGGACGGCCCGACGTGCTGCCCGTCGACGACTTCGGCGTACGCGAGGGCTACCGGCTCGCGTACGGACGGCACGAGCGGCCGACGCCGAAAGCCCTGCGCGCCGTCGGCGAACGGTGGAAGCCCTATCGCTCGGCCGCGGCCTGGTACCTCTGGCGCGCGGCGGGCGAGGCACGAAAGAAAGCCAAATCGTGAGAATTCCAAGCATCCTCCTCGGGGCGCTCATCGTCGCGACGTGGAGCGGGGTGGTCGCGGCTCAGGGTCAACCGGAAGGCCAGCTGACCGTCGCGTTCGACGCTTCCATCGCGCCGACCTTCCTCGATCCGGCCGAGACGCCGGGAATCGGCACGCCGTTCGTGTTCCTCTTCGCCATGCACGACGCGCTGGTCAAGCCGCTGCCGGGCAACGACATGGCGCCGTGTCTGGCCGAGTCGTGGAAGGAGAGCCCGGATGGGCTCACGTACGAGTTCAAGCTG
>DASPZZ010000052.1:0-10756 GCA_035635995.1 Binatia bacterium
CCAATCGCGCGGCGATGCCGGACAGCGACCGGAAGGGCTGGGTCCCGGTCGAGGCCGTCGCCGACGCGATCGCCATGCTCGCGCGCGAGGCGTCCGCGCACATCACCGGCACGCTTCTGGCCATCTGAGAGGGCGGGCCGGCCCTCCGGAAACCCGTCCCCGCTCCAGACCGGCGGCCGTAAACGGTCGGATACGCCCAACGTCCAATCAATCAGTAGGTTCAAGCGGTCGATATCCGGGAGACCGGAGGAAAGACCGATGAAGCCTCTGACGACCGTGACGGTGGGAGGTCAAGCGTGATCGCGCCGAGCTGCGCGGCGACCGACGCGAGCTGCGCGAGGACGTGCGGGACCGGCGGGACGACCGCGGCGACCTCCGGCAGGATCGGCGCGACCTGGAACGCGACGTACGGAACGGTCGGCAGTAGCGGGGAAGACTTGCCGCCGGCTGCTCGGGAGTGACAAGGTGAAGGGCGGGAGACGACAGGCGCGTGGAGCCATCGGACGAAGCGCTCTGCCAGCGCGTGGCCAAGCGGGACGAGGCGGCATTCGACCTCCTGGTGTCGCGCTATCAGGAGCGTGCCTACCGTCTGGCCTGGTCGATGCTCCGCAACGCCGAGGACGCCCGCGACGTCTCGCAGGACGCCTTCATCCGGCTCTACGAGGCCGCGGGCAGCTTCGGCGGTCGGTCGAAGTTCTCGACCTGGTTTTATCGGATCCTGATCAACCTCTGCCTGGACCACAAGCGGAAGCACCGCTGGTGGAAGCTCTGGGTCCGCGATGAAGACGACGACCGGTCCGACACGATCCTCGACCGGCAGCCGGCGCCGGTCGTCGATCCGGTAGACAAGATGAGTCGGGAGCAGACAATGAAGGCCCTGGGGGCGGCGGTCGACCGGCTGGCGCCGCGCCAGCGGGCCGCGGTGCTGCTGAGAGTCCAGGAGGACATGGCGACTTACGACATCGCCAGGGTGCTCAAGTGCTCCGAGGCAACCGTGCGTGTCCATCTGCACCGCGCGCTCACGACCTTGAAGAAGACGGTGGAGAAGCGCTGACATGGCAAGGCATCCCGATACCGACCTGGTGCCCTTTCTCCGCGGGGATCTCCCGCCGGCTGAACGCGACCGTGTCGCTCGACACCTCGAGGAGTGTCCGGACTGCCGGCAGGACGCCGAGCAGCTCCGAGACCTGCTGGGCGATCTCGCGCGCTCGATCGGACAGCCGCCGACGGTGCAGTGGGCCCGCTATCGTGCCGAGCTGCGCGAGAAGCTCGAGGCGCGACGTGGACGGCGTGCCTGGTGGTCGCGTCCCGTGCCCCTGGCAGTCTCGGCGAGCCTGGCCGGCGTCCTGCTCGTCGTCGCCGTGTGGGGCGGGCGCGAGATGTCGAGGGGCACGGACCCGCTCAGCCCCGACGAAGCGGTCATCGGCCACGAGCTCGGGCTCCTGCAGGAGTTTCAGACGGTCGAGCGGCTCGATCTCCTCGAAGATCTCGACGTCATCGGGGATCTCGACGGCCTGGCGTCAGGACAGGGCTAGCGGTGCAGCGGATGCGCCTCCTGGAGGCCCTGCCGGGCCTTCCGAGCGCGCCGCGGACGGCGCCGGCGCCGAACGAGGCAAAGGAACGATGAGGCTCCGCCGCCTGCCGGCTCTTCTCCTGCTGAGCGCGATCTTCGTCTTCAGCGGAGTGGACGTCACCTGGGGCCAGACGGCGCCGATCCAGGGGCTGGAGAAGCTCACGCCCGAGGAGCGGGCCCTCGCAGAGCGGAACCCCGAGCGGTGGCAGAAGCTCACGCCCGAGGAGCGGACGCGCGCCCTCGAGAACTATCGTCAGTGGAAGTCGATGTCCCCGGAGGAGCGGGAAGCGGCGCGCCAGAACTACCGGCGGTTCCGCCAGCTCTCGCCCGAGCAGAAGAGCCAGATCCTCAAGGACTTTCAGCGCTGGAACGAGTTGCCCAAGGAGCGGCGGGAGGAGCTGCAGAAATCGTACGAGCGGTACCAGCAGCTGTCTCCCGAGCGGCGCGACCGCCTCCAGCAGCGGTTCGGGCAGTGGGAGTCGATGCCGCCCGAGGAGCGTGAGCGCGTCCTCCGGAATCAGGAGCGCTGGCGGCAGATGAGCCCCGACGAGCGCGAGCAGATCCGCGAGCGCTGGCGACAGATGCCGCCCGAGGAGCGCGAGCGGCTGCGCCAGCAGCGGCAGCAGCGTCGCGGTCAGCCTTGAACGAAGTGGCCGAGGGCCGGACGGCGCGGGCGCTGGTGTGGGCGCTGATCGGGCTCGGCATCCTGGCGGGATGCAGCGCGCCGGCGGCCGGCGGGGTCGGCGGTGGTGAGCAGCCGGTCGCCGCCACGCCGCCCACGAGCGTTGCCGATGATCGCCCGATCATCCACGCCCTGAGCCGGCTCACGTACGGCGCGCGGCCTGGCGACCTCGAGCGGGTGCGGGCGATCGGCCTCCCGGCATGGATCGACCGGCAGCTCCGGCCCCGGACGATCGACGACTCCGCCACCCAGCAGGCGCTCGCCGAGCTGGCGACGCTCCGGATGCCCATCTCCGAGCTCTTGCGCGAGTACCCCAGGCCCGACCCGAAGCTGCGCGAGAAGATGGCGAGCGGCGAGACGACGCGCCAGGAGATGCAGGAGCGCTACCCCATGGAGAAGCGGCCGGTCCAGATCGCGGCCGAGCTCCAGGCCGCGAAGGTCGTCCGCGCCGTGACGAGCGAGCGCCAGCTCGAGGAAGTCATGGTGGATTTCTGGTTCAACCACTTCAACGTCTTCGCCAACAAGGGCGACCTGCGCTGGTACGTGTCGGCCTACGAGCGCGACGCGATCCGGCCCCACGCGCTGGGGAAGTTTCCCGATCTCGTGCGGGCCACCGCGCGCCATCCCGCGATGCTCTTCTATCTGGACAACTGGCTCAGCGCCAGGCCCAATTTCACCGTGCCGGTGGGGCCGAATCGCGGCCGGAAGGCCGGGCTCAACGAGAACTACGCGCGCGAGCTGATGGAGCTGCACACGCTCGGCGTGGACGGCGGCTACACGCAGAAGGACGTGACGGAGGTCGCGCGCGCGTTCACCGGCTGGACGATCGACCGGCCGCAGACCCACGGACGCTTCATCTTCCGGCCGGGCATGCACGACCCGGGCGAGAAGGTCGTCGTCGGCCAGCGGATCGCGGCCGGCGGAGGTCAGGAGGACGGCGAGCGCGTGATCGAGATCCTCACGCGCCATCCGTCGACCGCGCGCTTCGTCGCCACCAAGCTCACCCGGCGCTTCGTCTCGGACACGCCACCTCCCGCGCTGGTCGCCCGGGTCGCCAGCACCTACACGAGCACCGGCGGCGACATCCCCGCGATGCTCCGCGTGATCTTCGAGTCGCGCGAGTTCTACGCCGAGGACGCCTACCGAGCCAAGATCAAGAAGCCGTTCGAGTTCGTGGCGAGCGCCGTGCGCGCGCTCGGCGGCCGCGCCGACGCGCAGGGAGGCCTGGCGCTGGCCAGGGCGAGCGCCGAGATCGGTGAGCCCCTCTACCTGGCCCAGCCACCGACGGGCTACGCCGACCGGGGGGAGGTCTGGGTGAATGCCGGTGCCCTGCTGGCCCGCATGAACTTCGCGCTCGGGCTCGCGTCGGGCCGGTACCCGCACGTGACCGTCGAGCTTCCCGCGCTCGTCGCGGGCGCCGACCCGAGCTCGCCCGCGGCCGTGCTCGACCGCCTCCTCGCCGCGATCGTCGCCGACCAGGCGGGGTCGCAGACGCGCGCGGTGCTGGTGGCCCAGCTGTCCGAGCCCCAGATCACACGGTTGTCGCCGGACGACCGGGGGCCGGCGAACACCGACGTGGCCAAGCTCGCCGCGCTCGTGATCGGCTCCCCCGAGTTCCAACGGCGCTGAGCGCACCTATGACAGGCCACCTCCGGCCAGAGCCGAGCTCACGGACCCCGCTACAACAGAGCCGAGCACACCTATGACAGGCCACCTCCGGCCAGAACCGAGCTCATGGACCCCGCTACAACAGAGCTGAGCGCACCTATGACAGGCCACCCCCGGCTCGCACCGGGCTCACGGACCCCGCTACAAACGGCGCTGAGGGTACGGCAGATGCCCACGCGACGGACGTTCCTGAAGGCCGGCGGATGCGCCCTGGTGGCCTACGCGGCGGCGCCCCGCTTCCTGCTGCGGGCGGCCCGCGCGGCGGAGACGAACGGCAAGGTGCTCGTGGCCGTATTCCAGCGCGGGGCCGTGGACGGGCTCAGTATGGTGATGCCCCACGGCGACGCCGGCTATACGGGCGTGCGCCCGTCGATCGGGCTCCAGCCGCCGAAGCGGGAGAGCGAGCGCGCGATCGACCTCGACGGCTTCTTCGCATTTCACCCGGCCCTCGCTCCGCTTGTGCCGCTGTGGGAGAGCCAGGCACTGGCGGTCGTCCACGCCTGCGGCTCCCCCGACACGACGCGCTCACATTTCGATGCCCAGGATTACATGGAGACCGGGACCCCCGGGATCAAGAGCACGCCCGACGGCTGGCTCGCCCGCGCGGTCGGCGGACGGCCGGCGAGCGCGACGCCGTTCCGCGCCGTCGCCATCGGCTCGGCGCTGCCGCGGACGCTCCAGGGCGACGTCGGCGCGATCTCCATGCAATCGATCGAGCGCTTCGACGTCCGCGCCGGCTCCGATGGGAGCGCGCGGCAGGGCTTCGAAGCGCTCTACGAGCAAGGCGTCCGTGATCTCCTCCACGGGACGGGGCGCGAGACCTTCGAGGCCGTGAAGATGCTCCGGAGCGCCAACGCCTCGCGCATCGCGCCGGCGAACGGCGCCGACTATCCGCGCGGCCAGCTCGGTGGGGCGCTGCGCCAGATCGCGCAGCTCATCAAGGCCAACGTCGGCCTCGAGGTCGCGTTCGCCGACATGCAGGGGTGGGACACCCACGTCGGCCAGGGCGCCGAGCGAGGGCAGCTGGCGCTCCGCTTCCGCGAGTTCGGCGCGGCGCTCGCGGCCTTCGCCCAGGACCTCGGCGGCAAGATGGCGGACGTCGTCGTGCTCACGATGTCGGAGTTCGGCCGGACCGTCGCGGAGAACGGCAACCGCGGCACCGACCACGGTCACGCGACGGCGATGCTCGTGCTCGGCGGCGGCGTGCGCGGCGGCCGCGTCTACGGGCGCTGGCCCGGCCTCGGCCGCCACCAGCTCTTCGAGGGCCGGGACCTCGCGGTGACGACGGACTTCCGGACGCTCTTCGCCGAGGTCGCGACGCGCCATCTCGGCGCGCCGGCCGCGCCGCTGTTCCCGGGCTTCCGGGCCACGCAGCCGTCGCTCGGCCTCTTCGCCTGAGCGCGGCCGCGTCGCAATTGCGCCCGGCGCGCGCCCTGTGATACCGTCCGCGCGCATGAACAACAACGTCACGCTCGTTCGCGACGGCGCGATCGCGACCGTCACGCTGAATCGTCCCGACCGCCGCAACTCACTCAGCGACGCGATGCTCACCGATCTGGCCACGGCGTTCGCCGAGCTGCGGGATGACGCCGCGACGCGCGTGGTCGTCGTCACGGGCGCGCCGCCGGTGTTCTCGGCGGGGGCCGACGCGGGCCTCAAGTCCGGAATGTCGGCCGAGGAGCGACGCGCGGCCTTCGGCCAGCGGAAGAGCCAGTTCCGCCGGCTCTTCGAGCGCGCCAACACGCTGCTCGAGAACCTCGAGCAGGCGACGATCGCGATGATCAACGGCCACGCGGTCGGCGGCGGGTGGGGTCTGACGCTCGCCTGTGACTTTCGCTGGGCCGCGGCGGAGGCGCAACTCTGGATTCCAGAAGTCGATCTCGGCGTGCCGCTCGGCGTCGCGTCGACGACCCGCTTCGTGCGCCTCGTCGGGCCCGCCCGCGCGAATGAGATCATCATGGAGTGCCGGCGGTACTCCGCCGCCGAGGCTCAGGCGTGGGGTCTCGTGCACCGGGTCGTCCCCGGCGCCGCGCTCGCCAAAGAGGTGCGCGCCTACGCCGAGTCCCTGGCCGCCAAGCCGTTCAAGCCCCTGGCGGAGGCCAAGGCCCGGATCAACGCCATCGCCCGCGCCGGCATCCCGGAGGTCAACGCGATGACGGAGGGATTCCTCGACCGTGGCTGACCGCGCCGCGATGCTCGACGGGATCCGCGTCCTCGACCTCTCTCGCGTGATCGCGGGCCCCTACTGCGCCACGCTCATGGCCGATCTCGGCGCCGACGTGGTGAAGGTCGAGCGCCCCGGCCGCGGCGACGATCTGCGCGCGTGGCGCGGCGCCGGGATGAGCGCGACGTTCGCCGCGATCAACCGCAACAAGCGCGGCACGCCGTGGATCTCCAGCAGCCCGGTCGGGGCCTCGGCGACGCCGGGCACGATCCGGCGCCCGGCGCCGCTGCTCGGCGAGCATACCGCCGAGGTCCTCGCCGAGCTCGGCTTGCCCAGGGGCGAGATCGAGCGTCTTGCCGCCGCCGGCGTCGTCGCCCTGGCATGACGGCCCCGGCTTCGTGACGGGCCCCTGGCTGGTCCGCGCGCTCGCCGTCGCCCTCGTGGCGTCGGCGTGCGCCGGGCTCCCGCTGGGTCGCGAGTTCCCCTCGCCCGACGCCGCCCAGATCAAGGTCAACGTCACGGACAAGTCCGGCCTGCTGTCGGTCTTCGGCGAGCCCTACCAGGTCGGGATCGACAGCGGGGATCAGACGTGGCGGTGGTTCTATGCCCGGACGAGCACCTCCGGCACGCTGACCAAGGACTTCACCGTGCGCTTCAACGCGAACGGCACGGTCAAATCGTACTCGTTCACGTCGAACCTTCCCGACGACATGAAGAAGCTCCGGTAATACCGGAGAAAGGAGACCGCCGTGGCGACCAAGATCGTTCTCTCCCCGAAGCTCCCCGCGGCCCTCGTCGACGTCGCCCGCTCGCTCTTGCCGGCCGAGTTCGAGATGCAGGTGGCCGACCAGGGCACGCCGGAGTTTCCCGCCGCCATGAAGGACGCCGAGTACTTCGTGGGCTTTGCGCGCGAGAGCCTCGGCCCGGAGTTCTATCGCGGGGCGCCCAAGCTGAAGCTGATCCAGCTGATCAGCGCCGGCTACGACCGTCTCGACATCGCGGCCGCGCGTCAGGCCAAGGTGCCGGTCGCCAACAACGGCGGCTCGAACTCGGTCGCGGTGGCCGAGCACACGCTGATGCTCATCCTGGCCGTCTACAAGAAGCTCGGCTGGCATCACCACAACGTCATCACCGGCAAGTGGCGCGTCGGGGACTTCTCCCAGACGCGGATGTACGAGCTGGCGGGCAAGACGCTCGGGATCGTGGGCCTCGGGACCATCGGCAAGAAGGTGGCGAAGCGCGCGCAGGCCTTCGACATGCACGTCCAGTACTACGACATCGTCCGGCTCACCGAGCACGCCGAGGACGCCCTCGGCGTCCGCTTCGTGCTCTTCCCCGAGCTCCTGCGCAGCTCCGATGTCGTCACCCTGCACGTGCCGCTCACGGACGCGACGCGCGGCATGATGGGGGCGCGGGAGTTCGCCACGATGAAGCGGAGCGCGATCCTGATCAACACCTGCCGGGGTCCCGTCGTCGACGAGGCGGCCCTGCAGGTCGCGCTGGCGTCGGGCCAGATCGCCGCGGCCGGCCTCGACGTCATGGTCGAGGAGCCGCCGGCGGCGAACCACCCCCTCTTCGCCCTCGAGAACATCACGATCACCCCGCACACGGCGGGACCGACGTGGGAGAACTGGGCGAAGGCGTTTCGCAACGCCTTCGACAACGTCCAGAGAGTGGCGGCCGGGCGGAAGCCGCTCTGGGTCATCCCCGAGCTGCGGGACCTGCTCTAGCTCCGTCCGTCTCCGGAACCCGGCGGGAGCGGCTGGACCGTCTCGGGCACGAGGCGTCCCACGGCCAGCCAGCTTGTCCCCGAGCGATTTCCGGCAGGGCGGACCGCCGCCGGAGGTCACGAGCGGGGCGGCGCCGGAAAGGCCAGCCGCGCCGCAGGTTGAACGTAACGCGCGCCCCCCTCGGAACGTTCCAGGCTCGCAGAGGACCAGGGCGGAAAACGGAGCGGATGAGAGGCCCGGATTCCGGAATATTGACGCGCCGAGACGTTGACGCGCCAGGACATTGACACTGCAGTAGAATCGGGCATAATCCCTTCGCTTTTCGGCTCTCGTAGCTCTCCAGTTCGTAGTCGGGTCCGCAGCCGATGGTGAGGAGACGACTCATTGAGGTTCAGGCCGTGAGGAGCAGGACGTTATGAAGAAGTTCATCGTCAAGCGGCTCGGGTTGGCGCTCGTGTCGCTGTTCCTCCTGTCGCTGACCATCTTCCTCTTGATGCGGATCACCGGCGATCCCGCCGTACTCCTGGCGGAGCCCGGTGCCAGCGCGGCGGACCTCGACGCGATTCGCGCGCAGTTCGGCCTCGACAGGCCCCTCTGGGTCCAGTACATGAGCTTCATCACGCACCTCGTTCGCGGGGACTTCGGCCAATCGTTCTACTACCGCACCGACGTCTTCGAGCTCTACCTCTCGCGCCTGCCGGCCTCGCTGCTGCTGGCCTCGGCGGCGATGACGTTCTCGCTGCTCATCGGCATTCCGACCGGAATCATCGCCGCGGTGCGAGTCAACCAGTGGTGGGACAGCGTGGGGAAGATCTTCGCGCTGCTCGGGCTCTCGATGCCATCGTTCTGGGTCGGGCTGATCATGATCCTCTTCTTCTCCGTCTACCTCGGCTGGCTTCCGTCGTCCGGATCCGGGACGGTGCTCCATCTCGTGATGCCGGCCATCGCGCTCGGGTGGGTCTTCGCGGCCACCCACATGCGGCTCACGCGCTCGTCGATGCTCGACGTGCTCGGCTCCGAGTACGTGAAGCTCGCGAGGCTGAAGGGGCTGCCGGAGGCGCTCGTCATCGCCAAGCACGCCCTCAAGAACGCGCTGATCCCGGTGCTCACCCTGGCCGGGATCAACCTCGTGATCATGGTCAACGTGTCGATCGTCGTGGAGACCGTCTTCGCCTGGCCGGGCGTCGGCCGCCTGCTCTTCGAGGGCATCGCCTTCCGCGATTTCCCGGTCGTGCAGGCGACGGTTCTGCTCGGCGGCGTGATGATCGTCGTCGTCAATCTCGTGGTGGACATCCTGTACGCCGTCATCGACCCGAGGATCAGATATGAGGGCTAGGAGAGCATATGAACGGTAGCCCAGCGAACAGCCCGTCCGCGTCCGCGATCCTGACCCTTCCCCGGCGTCTGGCCGCCTTCCGCACCGAAGGATTTCCGCTCATCCCGATCTCGATCCTCCTGACCGTGATGCTGGTGGCGATCTTCGCGAATACGCTCGCGCCCCACAATCCCGAGGTCGGAGTGCTGGGCGACCGCTTCCGTCCCCCGGCGTGGCAGGCGAACGGCACCCTCGACCACCTGCTCGGGACCGACCACCTCGGACGCGACGTGCTCTCGCGGCTGATCTTCGGCGCCCGGATCTCCGTGATCGTGGGGCTCACGGTCATCCTCGTGGCCGGATTCGTCGGCACGGCCCTCGGGATCATCTCCGGCTATCTCGGCCGGTGGGTGGATCAGATCATCATGCGCCTCACCGATGCCTGGCTGGCGCTGCCCGGGGTCACGTTCGCGATCTTCCTGGCCGCCATCGTGGGGCCCGGCGTGTCCAACATCATCGTCATCCTCGCCGCGGTCTACTGGACGCGCTACGCGCGCATCATTCGTGGGGAAGTGCTGTCCGTCAGGGAGCGGGACTTCGTGCGCCTCGCCGTCGTCGCGGGCTGCTCGAAGTGGACGATCATGCGCCGCCACATCCTGCCCAACGTGGTCAACTCCGCGATCGTGCTGGCCACCCTGCAGCTCGGCCAGGCGATCATCGCCGAGGCGACGCTCTCGTTCCTGGGCGTCGGCGTGCCGCCGCCCCAGCCCGCGTGGGGGTTGATGCTGGCGGACGGCAAGAAGGGCCTGATGGCGGGCTACTGGTGGCTGACCGTGCTGCCGGGCTCCTGCATCATGCTGATGGTTCTCTCGGCGAACCTCCTGGGCGACTGGCTCCGCGTCAAGTTCGATCCACAGCTCCGCCAGCTGTGAGCAACGGCCCGCTCCTCGACATCCGGCGCCTGTCCACGCACTACGTGAGCGCCCGCGGCACCCGCGTGACGCGGGCGGTGGACGACGTCTCGCTGGTGCTCGACCAGGGCCAGACGCTCGGCATCGTGGGCGAGTCGGGCTCCGGGAAGACGACGCTGGCGCTCACGCTGCTGCGATTGCTGCCGCCCGCGGCCCGCATCGTGTCGGGCGAGATCCTCTTCGAGGGCGAAGATCTGATCAAGAAGTCCGACGCCCAGATGCGGCGGATCCGCGGCAAGCGCATCGCGATGATCCTCCAGGACCCGATGGCGTCGCTGAACCCGCTTTTCACCGTGGGGGATCAGGTGGCGGAGCCGATCCGCGTCCACGAAGGCGCGTCCCGCGGGAACGCGTGGAGCCGGGCGCTGGACCTCTTGAAGGCCGTCCGCATCGCGGCGCCCGAGACGCGCGTGCGCGAGTATCCCCACCAGCTCTCCGGTGGCATGCGTCAGCGCATCGTCGGGGCGATCGCGATCTCGTGCGAGCCACGGGTGCTCATCGCCGACGAGCCCACGACGAGCCTCGACCTCACGATCCAGGCGCAGTACCTGAACCTCCTGCGCGAGCTCCAGCGCGCCCACAACCTGGCGCTGATCTTCATCACCCACAACCTCGGCATCGTCGCCAAGATGTGCGACCAGGTGGCGGTGATG
>DASPZZ010000053.1:0-2344 GCA_035635995.1 Binatia bacterium
GGCCAGCTGGCGCTCGCGTGGCTCCTGGCGCAGGGCCCGGACATCGTGCCCATCCCGGGCACGAAGCGGAAGGAGCGGCTCGAGGAGAACGTGCAGGCCGCCTCCCTGCGTCTGGACGCGCGTGACGCCGAGCGGATCGCGACGGCGATCCCGGCCGGGGCCGCAGCCGGGACCCGCTATCCCGAGCCGCAGATGAAGGGCGTGCACATCTAGGGCGCCCGCTCGGGATCGTCGGCGGGCGGCTCGGCGCGACCGCTCGATTTCCCGAGGTCGAGCATCTCGGGAAGGTGGCGCTGGCGCTCCGCCGGCACGAGCCGGGTAATCTGGTTCATCCGCAAGACGACCTCGCGGATCCGTTCGAGCGCCTCGAGCATCGCCGCGATCCGGCCGCCCCAGCGCGCCCCGGCCTCGCGAGCGAGGAGCTGGAGCTCGCCCCAGACGACGGTGAGCGGGTTGTTGATCTCGTGGGCCGCAGCTACCGCCAGGCTCGCGACCGATCGGAGCGCCTCCGCCTCACGCAGCGCCGCTTCGGCGCGCTTCTTTTCGGTGATGTCGCGCCCGATCGCCGACGCCCCGATGATGTCGCCCCTCGGGCCCCGGAGCGGCGACACCGCGACCGATACCTGAACGCGCGTACCGTCCTTCCGGAGCCGCTCGGTCTCGTAGGGCTGGATGTGCTCGCCGCGCTTGAGCCGGGCCAGGACGCGCAGCAGCTCGTTGGGATGATCGGGCGGGATGACCATCGAGATCGGCCGGCCGACGGCCTCCGCAGCCGAGTAGCCGTAGAGCCGCTCGGCGCCGGCGTTCCAGCTCGTGACGACGCCCTCGAGCGTCTTGCCGACGATCGCGTCGTCGGAGAACTCCACGATGGACGCCAGGTGCGCCAGCGCCGCCTCGTCTCGCTTGCGCTCCGCGACGACCGCGGCGATCAAGATAGTCATCACCGCCATCGTGCCGAGAAACGCCTGCAGGAGCAGCAGCGACTGGTTCGGCGGGCCATCGGCGAAGGGACCGAAGCCCCGGACGGTTCCCCAGATCGCCAGCCCGGACAGGATCGCGATCGCGGCCGCCGCTTCGAGCCGGCCGAAGCGAAACGCCGCCCAGACCAGGGGCGGCAGACAAAGAAACGTGAGCGGCTGACCGACGACTCCAAAGAACACGAGGGTCCCGATCGCCACCACCGTCGCGAACAGACCGACCCCCTCCAGCCGGCGGACTCGGCTTTGCGGAACGCCGATGCCAGCGCTCCACAGCACCACGACCGGCCCGACGACCAGGGCGCCCACGGCGTCGCCGAGCCACCACGTGAACCAGATCGCGGGGAACTCACGCCAGTCAGCGCGTCCGCCGAGTGTCAGGCTGCTCACGCCGATCGTCGCGCTCACGGTCGTGCTGAACAGCCCGCCCAGGACGACGAACTTGAAGACGTCCCGCGCGCGGTCGAAGACGCCGCGGCCGTTCGCGAAAAGCCTCACGAGCTCGGCGCCCAGACGCCCTTCCAGCGTGTTGCCGAGCGCGATGCCGAGCGAGGTGGCGACCGATCCGGTGGTCGTGACGTTCACGAGAAAGGCACCGACGAAAATGGCCGGCCAGACCTGCGGTCCCCTCAGCAGGAACGACGCGAACGCGATCCCGGTCGGGGGCCACACCGGCGAGACGCTTGCGTTGACGACGGCTAGGGCGAGACCCAGTTTGCCCGCGACGAAGTAGCCCACCGTCAGGAGGGCCAGCTGCCAGAACGCTACCGGTTTTCGAGATTCGGCCATCGCCCGACCCGCTCCGACGCCGCTGTCGGGCCCCTGCAGCCCGGGTCGTTCAACCGATTCCGATAACACCAGCTTAACACTCGGCGGCCGGCCCTGGCTGACTCGTGTAGGCTTACCCGGATCGCGGGGCATGCCGCGGGATCGAGGAGGAAGACATCGTGAACGACTGGCTCGAGACCTACCGCGGCATCGTGTACCGCTGGGAGGTCGACCACAACGACCACCTGACGGTCGCGTTCTATTTCGCCCGGCTCGGCGACGCCACGCTCGTCCTGCTCGATGCGCTCGGATTCGGGGCCGCCTCCACCCGACGCCGGGGGAGCCTCTACCTCACCGCCGATTGCTACGTGCGCTATGTCCGCGAGCTGCGGGTCGGCGACATCATGCACATCGTGAGCGGGGTCGTCGGGGTCGAGCGCGACGCCGTCGTGCTCGGCCACAAGCTCTTCAACTCCGAGACCGGCGAAGTCTGCACGACGGTCGAGCAGCGCGTCCGCCACGTGGACGCGCGACGCACCGCCCGACCTCTACTCGCGGCGCAGCGACGGGCCGCCGAGCAGCGGCGGGTCGAGTGGGAC
>DASPZZ010000054.1:0-1559 GCA_035635995.1 Binatia bacterium
GGCACCTTGGTCGTTGGAATCTGAATCTCCTTGCCGGTGCGCGGGTTGCGGCCGTTGCGGGCGGCGCGACGCGTGACGACGAAGGTGCCGAATCCGGAGATCGTCACTCGGCGGCCGCGGCGAAGCGACTCGACGATGCCGGAGACGAAGGCATTCATGGCGCGCTCGGCGGAGGTTTTCGAGCCTCCCGTACTCTTCGCCATGATTGCTACGATCTCGGCCTTCGTCATCGCGAGCCTCGCTTCTTCTACTAGCCTGCCGACGAGACCGTGTCAATCAGGACGTAGGCCCGAACCGATCACGACGTGACGCGACGGACGGCGTCGAGGAAGTACGTCGGCTGGAATGGCTTCTCGAGGATGAGAACACCCGCATCCTTCAAGAAGGAAAACGCCTCGTGGTTGGCGGTGTCCCCCGTGATGAAGATGAAGCGCTGGCCGAGCGCCGGATCGTCCTGGATCGCGGCGCGATAGAACGACTCGCCGTCGCCGTCGGGCATCCGGATGTCGGACACGATCAGGTGATAGCGCTGGTGGCGCACCCGCTCGAGCCCTTCGCGGCCGCCGGTGGCGACGTCGACGCGCCAGCCGGTCTGGCTCAGGATCGTCACGATCAGATCGAGCACGCTCGCCTCGTCCTCCACGACGAGCGCGATGCGGCCTTCGCCCGTGACGATCATGGGCGAGCCCGCCGGGGCCGCGCGCTGGGCGGCCGCCGTCTGCGCGACCGGCAGCTCCAGGCGGAAGATCGTGCGGCCCGGGCGGCTCTCGACGACCAGGTGGCCGCCGTGCTCCTCGACGATGCCGTACGAGACCGAGAGCCCGAGGCCGGTGCCGCTGCCGACGGGCTTGGTGCTGAAGAAGGGCTCGAAGACGTGGGGTAGCGCGTCGTGGGGAATGCCGGGACCGTCATCGATCACCTCGGCGTGCACCATGCGCCCGTCACGGCTCACGGTCGTGTTCAGGACGACGCGCCCGCCGGTCTTCCCCTCGAGCATCGCCTGCTCGGCGTTGAGCAGCAGATTCAGGAAGACCTGCTCGATCTGATGAGGATCCGCCATGACCGACGGCAGACCGCGGGCGAACTTCTTCTCGACGGCGATGCCCGAGACCGTGAGCTGGTTGATCCGGAGCGCCAGGGTCTGCTCCAGGACTTCGTTCACGTTGACGGTCGTGCGCTCGGCCGGGCGCTGGCGGGCAAAGAGCAGGAGGTTCCTGACGATCTTCGCCATGCGGTCGGCCTGGCTCACCATCAGTTCGATCGGCCGCAGGACCGCCGTGGGCACCTCGCGTGCAAGCAAGAGCTGGCCGTAGCCCACGATGACGCTGAGCGGGTTGTTCAGCTCATGGGCGACGCCCGAGACGAGCTGCCCGAGCGCCGACATCTTCGCCGCCTGCACGAGCTGTACCTGCTTTTCTCCCAGCCGCACCAGGCTGTCCCGGGCGCTGGCGTACAGGCGCGCGTTCTCGAACGCGAGCGAGGCCTGGTCGGCGAGCGCCTCGAGCGTCTGCAGCTCCTCGCGCGAGTACGTGCTGCCCGGGTCGGCGCCGAGGCCGAGG
>DASPZZ010000055.1:0-21550 GCA_035635995.1 Binatia bacterium
GCCGTGCGCGAGCTCGAGCTTTCCGAGCCGCCGCTCCTTCGCGTCGGTGAACGCGCCGCGCTCGTGCCCGAACATTTCCGACTCGAGCAGGGTGGTGGGAATCGCCGCGCACGACACCGCGACGAAGGGCCGGCCGGCCCGCCGGCTGTAGTGGTGGATCGCGCTGGCGACCAGCTCCTTGCCGGTGCCCGACTCGCCGCGCAAGAGCACCGTCACGTCGCTGGCCGCCACGCGGCCGATGGTCTTGTAGACGTCCTGCATGCGGGGGTGACGGCCGATGATGGCGCCGAACTCCCACACCTCCTGCAGGCCGCTCTTGAGGCGGGTCACCTCCTGGGTCAGGCGGCGCGCCTCCATGGCCCGCTCGGTGAGCAGGAGCACCTCGTCGAGGTCGAACGGCTTCGCGAGGTAATCGTAGGCGCCGCGCTGCATCGCCTGGATCGCGGTGTCCATGGTGCCGTGGGCGGTCATCACGACGACGCACGCGTCGCCGCGGATCTCGCGGAGGCGGGCGAGCGCGGTGAGGCCGTCGACACCCGGCATCCGCACGTCGAGGAAGACCAGGTCGAAGGGCTCGGCCTCGAAGGCCCGGAGCGCCGCGGCGCCGTCCTTGACGGCGACGACCTCGTAGCCCGCCTGACGCAGGCCCTTCTCCAGCACCCAGCGGAGGCTGTCCTCGTCGTCGGCGACCAGAAGCCGCGCGTTTATTGTAGCGATGGCCGTGAGCCCGGCTCGAGCCGAGGGTGGCCTGAGGGAGGAGCGAGTGGCTCCGACACGCCCGATCTCACCGTTTGTCCCCTGTTCACTTCGCGATCGGGAGGAAGCACGTCACGATGGTGCCGCGTCCCTCGGCGCTCTCCACCTGGATCGCGCCGCGGTGCTCCTCGAGAATGCGGTGGCAGATCGAGAGACCGAGCCCGAGGCCCTTGTCCTTGGTCGTGAAGAACGGGTCGAAGATCCGCGCGCGGACGGGGGCCGGGATTCCCGGGCCCTCGTCGGCCACCTGCGCCTCGACCATGCTGCGCTGGCCCGTCCCCAGGTCCATCTTGCCGAAGAGCGGGTTGAGGCTCAATCGCGTCGTCAGGGTCAGGCGCCCGCCGCCCTCCATGGCGTCCAGGGCGTTGCGCACGAGGTTGTGGAAGACCTGCAGCAGCCGGTCCTCGTCGCCGAGGATCGGCGGAAGGCTCGGGTCGTAGCGCCGGACGAGCGCGACGCTGCGCTCGCGCGCACCTTCCTCGTTCAGCAGGGTGACCCGCTCGAGGAGCTGGTGGAGGTTGAGCGGCACCGCGCGAAGCTGGATCGGCCGCGCCAGATCGAGGAGCATCTCGATGATGCGGTTCACGCGGTCGACCTCGGTCAGGAGCACGTCCGTGTATTCGCCCAGGCGCGAGTCCGGCGCGAGCTCACGCCGGAGCAGCTGCACGGCGCCGCGGATCGCGCCGAGCGGATTCCGCACCTCGTGGGCGAGCCCGACCGCCATCCGGCCCGCCGCCGCCAGCGTCTCGCCCCGGCGCACCTCGGCCTCGAGCTGATGGATGCGCGAGAGGTCGCGGAGCACGACGACGGCGGCCTCGACCTGTCCGTTCCGGCCGCAGAGCGGCGCCGTGACGACCGAGACGGGCACCCGACGCCCGTCGCCGCGCTCGACGAAGCTCTCGGCCTCGGAGCGGCTCTCGCCCGTGGCGAGCGTCTCGCCGAGCCGTCGCACGACGGAAGCGTCGGGAGAGAAGACCTCCTTGATGTAGCGTCCCTCCGCGCGCCGCGCCGAGCGCTCGGTGAGGACCTCGGCCGCGGAGTTCCAGAAGACGATACGGAGTTCGGCGTCCACCGCGATGACCGCGTCGGGGAGACCGGCTAGCACTGCTTCGTAGTTCATTGTAGCGGGGTCCGCGAGGCCGGATTGGACCGAGGGTGGCCTGACAAAGAAGCGACCCGGCTCCGCATCGCCCGGTCTATCCGTGTCGTCCGCTTTGTCCCTGCCGCTCGCTTTAGCCCTGCCGCTCGCTTCATCCCTGTCGCCTGTTCTGTTCTGTCGCCCGGTCTATCCGTGTCGTCCGCTTTAGCCCTGCCGCTCGCTTCATCCCTGTCGCCCGCTCTATTCCAGTCGCCCGGTCTATCCGTGTCGCCCGTTTCACTCGGCGAGCGTTAGGTCGGGGGCGGCGTTCAGCGTCAGTGGCGCGTGCTGTCCGGCGGCGAGCCGTACCGTTCCCGCGGCGGTGATCATCGCTGCGTTGTCGGTGCAGAGGTGGCGCGGCGGGATGTGCAGACGCAGCCCATGCTCGATGGCCGCCGCCTCGAGGGCCTCGCGCAGCCGGCCATTGGCGGCGACCCCGCCGGTCAGGACGATGCGCTTGATCCCGTGGTGAAGGGCGGCTCTGACGGTCTTTCGCACGAGCATCTTCACGACCGTGGCCTGGAACGAGGCGGCGATGTCCGCGATCTCCGCGCTCCCCACGGGCGCGCGCTGCTTGACGTAAAGGGACACCGACGTCTTGATACCGCTGAACGAGAAGTCGGCCGCGCCGTCGCTCATCTGCGCCAGCGGGAACGAGATCGCCTTCGGATCACCCCCGGTGGCCGCGCGCTCGATGGCGGGACCTCCCGGGAAGCCGAGGCCGAGCAGCTTCGCCACTTTGTCGAAGGCCTCGCCGGCCGCGTCGTCGCGGGTCTGCCCCACCAGCGAGTACGTCAGGGGCGCCCGCGCGTGGTAGAGCGCGGTGTGGCCGCCCGAGACCACGAGCGCCAGGAACGGGTGCTCCGGCGGGTCGTCGGTCAGGAACGCGGCGTAGATATGGCCCTCGAGGTGGTTCACGGCGACCAGGGGCAGCCGGTGAACGTACGCGAGGGACTTCGCGACGGCACAGCCCACGAGCAGAGAGCCGATGAGCCCCGGCCCCTGCGTCACGGCAATCCCGTCGAGGTCCGGCAGTCGGACGCCGGCGTCGGCGAGCGCCTTCTCGACGACCGGCACGATGACCTCGAGGTGGCGCCGTGAGGCGAGCTCCGGGACGACACCGCCGTACGGCGCGTGGATGGAATCCTGCGAGGCGACGACGCTCGAGAGGACGCGACGACCGTCGGCGAGCACCGCCGCCGCCGTCTCGTCACACGAGCTCTCGATCCCGAGCACGATCATCCGTCGTCCTTTCTCGCGAGTTGCGCGGGCCGCACAGACAGCAAGGGCGATGCGGCCGAGTGCTTGCTACCCGGCCTGGCATCGCCCTTGATGCGCGTGGTGGCGGCTACTGCGGCCGGGCCTGGGCCTGTGGGTTCTGCCCCGGACGCTGCTGCTCGATGATCCGCATCGTCTTGATCACGTCGAGCGCCCGCTGCACCTGGATATCCTTCCTGAGCTCCTCCATCGGATCGAGCGACGGCTGCTGCCGGTCTCTCGACGCTGCCGGATCCTTCTCCTTCGGGATCTCGACGACGATGTCCGGCGTGATGCCCTTGCCGTGGATCGACCGGCCCTTGGGCGTGAAGTATTTCGCCGTCGTGAGTCGCAGCCCCGAGCCGTCCGAGAGTGGGATGATCGTCTGCACCGACCCCTTCCCGAAGGTCTGGGTGCCGACCACGATCGCCCGTCCCCAGTCCTGGAGCGCGCCCGCCACGATCTCGGAGGCCGAAGCGCTTCCCTGGTTGACCAGTACCACCATCGGCAGCGCGGGATAGGACTTCTTCGCGTGGGCCGAGAAGCGCATGTTCTGGTTCCGAACGCGCCCCTCGGTGTACACGACGAGCTTGCCGTCGTCGATGAACTCCTCGGTGACCTCCACGGCCGCCGTCAGGAGCCCGCCCGGGTTGTTGCGCAGGTCGAGGACGAGCGCCTTCATGCCCGTCTTCGCGGCCTTTTCGAGCGCTGCGCCCATGTCGCCGGGCGACTGCTCCTGGAACTGGCGCAGCTTGATGTAGGCGATGCCACCGCCGAGGTCGGCCGAGCGCACCGACTGCACCCGGATCTGCTCGCGCGTGATGTCGAAGTCCTTCGATTCGGTCCAGCCCTCGCGCACCACGGTGATCGTCACCTTCGTGCCGGGCTTGCCGCGCATGCGCTTGACGGCGTCGGGCAGCTGCATGTCCTTCGTCACCAGGCCGTCGATCTTCAGGATGCGATCGCCCGTCTGCAGGCCGGCGCGGTAGGCGGGCGTCCCCTCGATCGGCGACACGACCGTGAGGACGTCGTCACGCAGCGTGATCTCGATCCCGAGGCCGCCGAAGCTGCCGCTCGTCTCGACCTGCATTTCCTTGTAGCTGTCCGGGTCGAGGAAGGAGCTGTGCGCGTCGAGGCCGCGCAAGGTCCCTTTGATCGCGCTGTAGATGAGGTCCTTCGGCGGCACCTCGTCCACGTACTGGGTCTGCACGATGGAGAGGACCTCGGTGAAGAGCTTCAGTTGCTCGTATGTGGCGCTGCTGTCCGCGCTCTTGCTGGCCACGGAACCGCCGAGCGACAGCGTGAGCACCACCAGAAGCGAGCCGATCACAAAGGCCTTCTTCATGGACGTCCCCTCATCCCGCGCGCTTAGCCACCCTGGCGGAGCCACTGTTCCGGATCCTGAGGCCTGCCCTGATAGCGCACCTCGAAATAGAGCCGCGGCCCGGCGAGCGACCCCGTGTCGCCCACCGTGCCGATCCGCTGCCCCTGTCGCACGTCCTCGCCCTCCTTCGCCTCGATCTCGGCGATGTGGGCATAGAGCGTGTAGTACTCGTTGCCGTGGTCGACGATGATCAGGTTGCCATACCCCTTGAACCACCCCGTGTAGACGACGTGGCCGGCGTGCACCGCCAAGACTTCGCGGCCCACCGCCGCCTCGATGTCGACCCCATTCCGGAAAGTCCGGGTGCCGAACCGCGGATGCACCTGGGCGCCGAACCCCGTGACGATCCGCCCCTCGGTCGGCCAGGGCAGGCGCCCCCTGAGCGTTCCGAAGCCGACCGAGGGTGGCTCGATCCCACCCTTGGGTGGCGGCACCTTGGCCAGCTTCCGCTGCTTGGCCTGAAGCTCGCGGATGAACGCTTCGAGGCGGTGGGACGCTTCTGTTAATTCGCCCACCACGCGATCGTGATAAGCCCGCTCGTCGCGCACCTTCGCGAGGAGCGTCCGCCGCTTTGCGACCTCGCGATCGACCTCCGCCTGCTCCCGCGTCGCCTCGTCGCGGAGGCTCGCCAACTCCTGCTGTTGAGTCTCTTCCCGGCTTTTGCGGTCCGCCAACCTCTCAGAAGTAATACGATACTCTTGAATCAAGCGGGCGTCCAGGGCCGCGAGGCTCGCGAGGTGGCGCACGGCGACGGCCCGCGTCACCGGGTCTTCGCCGCTGAGGATGACCGGCAATGCGCCGCCCTGAGCGTGCACGCGATACATCACCCGGAGCCGCCCGGCGAGGGCCTGCACCTGGCCGGCCCGCTGCCGCTCGAGCTTCGAGATCTCGCCGCGGAAGAGCTGCACGTCGGCCTGGGCCTTCTTGATCCGCGCTTCCAGCCGGGCGACTTCGTTTTGCTTGCCGGCAAGTCGCCGCTCGATCTCCTCGAGCGCGGCGAGGAGCGACGTCTCGCGCGCCCGCGCCGCCGCGGCCCGCTCCTTTTCCTCCTTGAGCTGCTTCTGCGTCTGCTGAAGCTTCCGCTGCTCGGCCTGCAGAGGATCCTCGCGCTTGGGCTGGGCGGTCGCCGGGAGGACCGCGAGCACTCCGAGCACCGCCGCGAGCGCCGCGCGTCTCATGGCTCGCGGCCGGCGCGGGCCAGCCATCCGCCGAGTCCGCCGAGCAGGGTCCCCGCGCCGAGCAGCGTCGCAACGCCGACGGGGCTGAAGAACACGAGCTGCGAGAGCCCGAGCGTGAGGTTGACGAGCGGCTCGAGGCGCGGAGCCACCACCGAGTACGTGAGGACGAGGGCCCCCAGGGCCAGGACCGCTCCGGCGAGTCCCTGCATCATCCCCTGCAGAAGCAGGGGTAGCCGGATCGTCACCTCGGAGGCGCCGACGAGTCGCATGATCTCGGTCTCGTGCCGCCGCGCGTGCAGGATGAGCGTCGTCGCGGTCGTGACGGTCAGGATGGCGGCGGCGCCGAGCACGGCACCGACCCCGAGGCCGATCGTGGTGAGGAGCCGCTGCCAGTGCGAGAGCTGCTCGACCCAGTCCGCGCTCCCGGCGACCTCGTCGGCCTCGGGCAAGGCCGCCAGGCGCGCCAGGAGCTCGCGCGCGCCCTCGGGCGTCGCGGCGCCCGCCGCCGGCGTCACCTCGAGCGACGCCGGCAGCGGATTCGCCGGCAGCTGGTCGACCACGCCCGCGTCTTTGCCGAGCACCTGCTTGAGCGCCCGGAGCGCGTCCGCCTTGCCGATGAAGACCACGCCGGCCACCCCGGGGGTCGACCGGACGCGATCGAGCAGCGCGGCGACGTCGGCGGACCCCGGCTCGCGCTTGAGATAGACGACGATGCGCACCCGGTCGCGCCACTGCGCGACGGCGCGGTCGAGATTGGACGACACGAGCCAGAAGCCTCCGAGCGCGGCCAGCGACAGCGTGATCAACACGATGGCGCTGACGGCGACGCGCCCCGCCCTCCGGAGATCGCGCAGCGCCTCGCCGACCAGGAATCCAACCACGACTTCAGCCCTCGTCCTTCACGACGCGGCCGCCGTCGAGCATGAGAGTGCGCCGACGCAGCGCGGCGGCCAGCCGCGCCTGATGGGTGGCCAGCACGATCGTCGTCCCGCCCGCCCCGATGTCCTTGAGCGCTTCGATGATCTCGGCGGCCATCGCCTCGTCGAGGTTGCCGGTCGGCTCGTCGGCGAGGAGGAGCGGCGGTCGCCTCACGATGGCCCTGGCCAGGGCGGCCCGCTGAGCCTCGCCCTGCGAGAGCTGCGCGGGGTAGGCCTGGGCCCGCGACGACAACCCGACCACGCGGAGCGCGTCGAAGACACGCGCCGTGATATCGCGCCGGGGCGCGCCGAGCACACGCAGGACGAAGGCGACGTTCTCGTAGACGGTGCGCACGGGGAGCAGCTTGGCGTCCTGGAAGACGACCCCGATCGAGCGGCGGAGCGCCGCCACCTGCGAGCGCCGCAGCGGGACGAGGTCGTAGCCGAGGACTTCGACGTCGCCCTCGGAGGGCAGGTCGTCGCGGTAGAGGAGCCGCAGCAGCGTCGTCTTGCCGGCACCGCTGGCGCCGGTCAGGACCACGAACTCGCCCTTGGCGATCCGGAACGACACCTCGCGTAGCGCAGGGACCTTCACGGGCCCGACCGAGTACACCTTCGAAACCCGGTGAACCTCAATCATGGCGGGCGGTTTGATTATAGCCGCGGGCCTCAGGTTTGCGAGAGCTTGTCCTCTAGGAGGCGGTTCACGAGCGCCGGGTTCGCCTTGCCGCCGGTCGCCTTCATGACCTGTCCCACGAGCGCCTTGGCCGCGGCGGTACGCCCGCGCTTGAAGTCCTCGATCGCCTTCGGGTTGGCGGCCATCACCGAGGCGATGATCTGACTCAGGGCCGCCTCGTCCGCGACCTGTGTGAGCCCCTCCCGGCCGACGATCGTCGGCGCGGCCTCGCCCGAGGCGAACATCTTCTGAAACACGTCCTTGGCGATCTTGCCGCTGATCGTCCCGTCCTCGATGAGGCGGAGCAGACCGGCGAGATGGCGCGGCGGAATCGGCGAGCTCTGGATCGCGCGCTCGTCGTCGCCGGGGAGGACGCGCAACAGCTCCGACATGATCCAGTTGGAAACCATCTTCGGACGGTCCCCGGCGGCCGCCGCGGCCGGTTCCCACTCCCGCAGCGCGGCCTCGTAGTAGTCCGCGAGCGCCCGCGACTGGGTGAGCACCTCGGCGTCATAGGGCGGCAGCCCGTACTGCGCGACGACTCGCCGGCGCCAGGCTCGCGGCAGCTCCGGGAGCCCGGTCCGGATCTCCTCGACCCACCGCCGGTCGATCTGAAGCGGGACCAGATCGGGCTCCGGGAAATAACGATAGTCGTGCGCGTACTCCTTCGAGCGCATCGAGCGGGTGTAGGCCCGGTCGGCCTCCCAGAGGCGCGTCTCCTGGACGATGCGCTCGCCCGCGTCGAGTGCTTGCGCCTGACGCCGCACCTCGAACTCGAGCGCCCGCTGGACGTTCCTGAACGAGTTCAGGTTCTTGATCTCGACTTTCGTCCCGAGCCGGGCGCTGCCCCGAGGGCGCAGCGAGACGTTCGCGTCACACCGGAGCGAGCCCTCCTCCATGTTGCCGTCGCAGACGCCGAGGAAGACCACGACGGCCCGGAACGCTCTCAGGTACGCGGCGGCCTCTTCGGGCGAACGCAGCTCCGGCCGCGAGACGGTCTCCATGAGCGGCACGCCGGAGCGGTTGAAGTCCACCAGGCTCGCCTGCGCCGTCTCGAGCGTGCCCTCGTGGAGGAGCTTGCCGACGTCTTCCTCGAGGTGGAGCCGCTGGATCCCGATGGCGCGGGGCCCGCCGTCGATGTCGATCTCCAGCACGCCATCCTCGGCGAGAGGTTCTTCGTACTGGCTGATCTGGTAGTTCTTCGGCATGTCCGGATAGTAGTAGTGCTTGCGCGCGAAGCGGCACGCCTCGTTGACGCGGCAGCCCAAGGCCAGCGCGGTGCGGATCCCGAACTCGACCGCCCGCCGGTTGACGACCGGCAGGACGCCGGGCATGCCCTGGCAGACCGGGCAGGTCTGGGAGTTGGGCCGCGCGCCGAACGTCGTCGGACACCCGCAGAACATCTTCGATCGCGTCAGCAGCTGGGCGTGGACCTCGAGCCCGATGACGACGTCGTAGGGGGCCGGCGCCGTCATGCCAGGTCCGGGCGGCGCGAGCGCCACGAGGTCGCCTGCTCGTAGGCGTACGCGGCGCGCAGCACGCGAGCCTCGTCGAGCGGACGGCCGAGCAGCTGGAGTCCGATCGGCAGCCCCGTCGCGCCGAAGCCGCACGGCACCGAGACGCCCGGGATTCCGGCCAGGTTGCCCGGGATCGTGAAGACGTCGTTGAGGTACATGGACAGCGGGTCTTCCTTCTCGCCGTGCTTGAACGCCACGTTGGGGGTCGTCGGCGCGACGATGAGGTCAACGCGCGCGAACGCGGCCGCGAATTCGCGGCGCACGAGCGTCCGGACGCTCTGCGCCTTGCCGTAGTAGGCGTCGTAATAGCCGGCCGACAGCGCGTAGGTGCCGAGCATGATCCGGCGCTTGACCTCGGCGCCGAAGCCCACGGCGCGCGTCCGGCTCTCCATCTCGACCAGATCGCGGCCCGGCACGCGCAGCCCGAACTTGACGCCGTCGTACCGCGCGAGGTTCGACGAGGCCTCGGCGGGGAGGATCACGTAGTACGCCGCCAGCGAATGCTTGGTCGTCGGCAGCGACACCCGCTCGACCCGGGCGCCGAGGCCCTTCAGCACCTCGATCGCCCCGCGGACGGCGCGCTCGACGTCCGGGTCCATGCCGTCGATGAAGTACTCATCGGGGAGCCCGAGCGTGAGCCCGGCGATTCCCTTCCGCAGCTCCGCGCTGTAGTCGGGCACGGGCGCCTGGATGGACGTCGAATCGCGCCGATCGTGGCCGGCGACCGCGCCCAGCAGAAGCGCCGCGTCCGTGACGTCCTGGGCGAACGGGCCGATCTGGTCGAGCGAGGAGGCCAGCGCGATCAGGCCGTAGCGCGACACGCGTCCGTACGTCGGCTTCAGGCCCACCACGCCGCAGAAGGCGGCGGGCTGGCGGATCGAGCCGCCCGTGTCGCTGCCGAAGGCCCCCGCCGCGAGCGCGCCGGCGACCGCCGCGGCCGACCCTCCCGACGATCCGCCGGGCACGCGCGTCAGATCCCAGGGGTTGCGCGTCGGGTGGAAGGCCGAGTGCTCGGTGGACGAGCCCATCGCGAACTCGTCCATGTTGGTCTTGCCGAGGATCACCGCGCCCGCCGCCCGCAGGCGCTCCACGGTCGTCGCGTCGTAGGGGGGCACGAAGCTCTCGAGCATCTTCGAGCCGCACGTCGTCCGCACGCCGACCGTGCACAGCACGTCCTTGAGCGCCACCGGGGCGCCGTCGAGCGGGCCGAGCGGGGCGCCGGCGCGCCAGCGGAGCTCGGACTCGCGGGCGGCCGCCAGCGCCTGCTCGCGCACCACGGTGAGATACGCCCCCACCCGGCCGTCGAGCGCGTCGATGCGCGCCAGGTAGGTCTCCGCGACCGCGGTCGGAGTCAGGTCGCCCCGCCGGTACGCGTCGGTCAGCTCGTGGATCGGCCGATGCATCACTCCTCGATGATCCGCGGCACGCGGAAGAACTCGCCGCTGCGGTCCGGCGCGTTGGCGAGCATCGCATCTTGAGACAGGCACGGCTCGACCTCGTCCTCGCGCATGACGTTGACGACGTCCACCGCGTGCGAGGTCGGTGGGACGCCCTCGGTATCGACCGCGCGCAACGTGTCCAGGTGCGCGAGGATGGAGTTCAGCTGCTCACGCATCCGCTCGAGCTCCGCCTCGGTCAGCGCCAGGCGCGTGAGGCGCGCCACGTGCTCGACGTCCTTACGCTCGATCATCGGCTCACAGCTCCTCGAGGTGGGCGTACTGCACCGAGAGCCGCTTGCGGCCGACGCTGGCGAACCCCACCGTCACGACGAAGTCGGCGCCGTCCCGCTCGATCCCGACGACGAGCCCCTCACCGAAGCTTGCGTGGCGCACCCGGGAGCCCACGCGGAACGGCAGATTCTCGCCGACGGTGTCCGCCGCGGCGGCGTAGGCCGTTGCGGCGTCGGCCCAGCCGGGCGGCGCCTCGCGCCGGGTGTTCAGCGAGGTGAGCTGGCCCTCCGGCATCTCGCGCAGGAATCGCGACGGCTCGCCGACGCCGTAGCCATGGATCCGACGGTGCAGCGCGTAGGAGAGATAGAGCCGTTCCCGGGCGCGCGTCAGCCCGACGTAGCACAGGCGGCGCTCCTCCTCGACCTCCTCCTCGTCGCTCATCGACCTGGCGTGCGGAAAGACCCCCTCCTCCATCCCGGTCATGAACACGGCCGGGAACTCGAGCCCCTTGGCCGAGTGGAGGGTCATCAGGGTCACGCGCGCTCCGTCGTCCTTCAGCTCGTCGATGTCGGCCACGAGCGCGACCGCGTCGAGAAAGCCCTCGAGCGTGGGGGTGGAATCCGCGCGCATGTAGTCCTCGGCGGCCGCGATCAGCTCCTCGAGGTTCTCGAGGCGCGCCTCGGCCTCGGGCGAGCGCTCCACGCGCAGCGCCTCGCGATAGCCCGAGGCATTGAGCAGGTGGTCGATGAAGGCCGGGGGCGTCATCTCCCCACGACGGTCGGCCAGCCCGCGGATCAGCGCCGCGAAGTCCGCGAGCGCTCGGTGCGCCTTGCCGGTGATCGCCGGCGGCGGCTCGACGGCGACGGCGAGCAGGCCGCGGCCAGCCCGCGCCTCGTCCAGGCGCGCGAGCGTCGCCGGCCCGATGCCGCGGACGGGTGTCTGGATCGCCCGCCGGAAGGCGATGTCATCGGCCCCGTTGACCGTGAGGCGCATGTACGCGAGCGCGTCCTTGATCTCCTTGCGCTCGTAGAAGCGCACGCCGCCGACGATCCCGTACGGGACACGCCCCCGGCGCAGCGCATCCTCGAGCACCCGGGACTGCGCGTTGGTGCGATAGAAGACGGCGATGCCGTCCCACGGCACGCCCTCGCCGCGGAGCCCGAGGATCGCCTGGGCGACGAAGTTCGCCTCCTCGTGCTCGTCCCAGGCGCGATAGACCTTCGGCGGGTCACCCTCGGCGTTTTCGGTCCAGAGCGTCTTGTCCTTGCGCTGCTGGTTGTGATCGATCACCGCCGAGGCGAGCGAGAGGATGCGCTGGGTCGAGCGATAGTTCTGCTCGAGCTTCACGACGCGGGTGCCGGGATAGTCCTGCTCGAAATCGAGAATGTTCCGGATGTCGGCGCCGCGCCAACGATACACCGACTGGTCCGGGTCGCCCACGACGCAGACGTTGCGGTGCTCGCCGGTCAGCAAGCGGATGATCCGATACTGGGCGCGGTTGGTGTCCTGGTACTCGTCGACGAGAACGTGGCGCCAGAGCCCACGGTACCAGGCGACCACCTCGGGGACCTCCTCGTAGAGCTTCACGGTCTTCAGGAGCAGGTCGTCGAAGTCCACGGCGCCGGTGGCGCGCAGGCGTTCCTCGTACCGACCGAAGAGGAGCGCGAGCTTCTCCTCCCACGGCCCGCGCGCCCGCTGCTTGGCATCGTCCACGCCGAGCATGTGATTCTTCCAGTAGCTGATGCGTTGCGTGACGCCGGCCGGGGTCGTGGAGCGCTCGGCCAGGTCGAGCTCCTTCATGCACTCCTTGACGAGGCTCTGTCGGTCGTCCTCGTCGTAGATGACGAAATGGGGCGGCAGCCCGATGTGGCGCCCGTGCTGGCGCAGGATCCGCACGCAGGCCGAGTGGAACGTGGCGATCAGCGGCGCCCGGATCCCCACGGGCAGGAGGAGCGACTCGACGCGGCGGGCCATCTCGCCCGCCGCCTTGTTGGTGAACGTGACCGCCAGGAGGTTCCGCGGCGAGAGGCCCTGAGCGCCGGTGAGCCAGGCGATCCGGGAGGCGATGACGCGCGTCTTGCCGCTCCCCGCGCCGGCGAGCACCAGCAGCGGCCCGTCTCCGGCGGTGACGGCCTCGCGCTGCGGGGGATTCAGGTCGTCGAGGAAGCGCGTGAGCTCCGGCGGCACCGGTCGATTGTACCGGGCGATCGAGGCCTCGCCAACACGAAGCCGCGCGCGGAGTCGGGCGCCGCCGGGCGCGGGGCGCTTCGGCTACTCGACCGTGACGCTCTTCGCGAGGTTCCGCGGCTGGTCCACGTCGCAGCCCAGCCGCACCGCGATGTGGTACGCGAGGAGCTGCAGCGGGATCACCGTGAGCAACGGGGCCAGGAGATCCGCGCAGGGCGGCACCTCGATCACGTGCTGGGCCTTCGCGGCGACGGCCCGGTCGCCGGCGTGAACGACGGCGATGACCTGGCCGTCGCGGGCGAGGACCTCCTCGATGTTGCCGAGCATGCGCTCGTACGAGCCGTCGCGCGGGGCCAGCGCCACCACGGGCAACCGGTCGGCGATGAGGGCGATGGGGCCGTGCTTCATCTCGCCGCCGGCGTATCCCTCGGCGTGGATGTAGGAGATCTCCTTGAGCTTGAGCGCGCCTTCCAGGGCGATCGGGTACTGGAGCCCGCGGCCGAGGTAGAGGAAGTCGCGCGCGCCGGCGAGCTCGCGGGCGAGCGCCGCGATGTGGCCGTCGAGCTCGAGTGTCTTCTCGACGAGCCGGGGGATCTCGACGAGGTCGTGGATCCGCTTCTTCACGTCCTCGGCCGTGATGGCGCCGCGCTGGCGGCCGAGCCAGAGGCCGAGAAGATAGGTGGCGACGATCATGGTGGAGAACGCCTTCGTGGAGGCGACACCGATCTCGGGGCCGGCGTGCATGTAGAGGACACCCGTCGCCTCCCGGGCCAGGGCCGAGCCCACGACGTTCGTGATGGCGAGGATCGGGCACCCCTTGAGCCGGGCCGCCTTGACGGCGCCGAGCGTGTCGGCGGTCTCGCCCGACTGGGAGATCGCGACCACGAGCGTCTCGGGGCCGACGAGCGCATCACGGTAGCGGAATTCGCTGCCCAGGTCCACCTCGGCCGGGATCCCGGCGAGTCGCTCCATCATCGTCCGGCCGAGCATCGCCGCGTGGGACGCCGTGCCGCACGCGACGAGGACCACCCGCTCGATGGCGCGCACGGTGTCGGGAGCGAGGCTCACGTCGGGCAGGACGACGTTGCCCGTCTCGGGGGCGATCCGGCCGCGGAACGTATCGGTGATGGCCCGGGGCTGCTCGTGCATCTCCTTGAGCATGAAGTGCCGGTAGCCGCCCTTCTCGGCCATGATCGGGTCCCACAGGATGCGGACCGGCGCCCGACGGACGGGCTCCCCTTCGAGGGTCGACAGCTCTACGGAGTCGGCGGTGACCACCGCCATCTCGTTGTCCTCGAGCACGACCACGTCCCGCGTGTGCGACAGGATCGCGGGAATGTCGGAGGCGACGAACATCTCTCCCTGGCCGAGCCCGACGACGACGCTGCCGGCGCCCTGCTTGGCGGCGATGATCCGGTCCGGCGCCGCGGTCGAGACGACCCCGATGGCGTACGAGCCGGTGACCTCCTTGAGCGCCGCCTTCACGGCCCGGTCGAGCCGCCCCGTCGACTTGAGGTGGTGCTCGATGAGGTGCGCGACCACTTCGGTGTCGGTCTCCGACTTGAACTGGTGGCCCTCGGCCAGGAGGCGCTCCTTGATGTCGAGGTAGTTCTCGATGATCCCGTTGTGGACGACGACCAGCGTGCCGTGGCAGTCGGTGTGCGGATGGGCGTTCTCCTCGGACGGCCGGCCGTGCGTCGCCCAGCGGGTGTGGCCGATGCCGAGCGAGCCCGTCAGGGGCCGCTCACCGAGGACACCCTCGAGCATCTTGATGCGGCCGGCGGCGCGCCGTACGTGGAGCGTGCCGTCGCGGAGGACCGCGATGCCGGCGGAGTCGTAGCCGCGGTACTCGAGCCGCTTCAGCCCTTCGACGATGATGGTCACCGCGCCCTTGTCGCCGACGTACCCGACGATTCCACACATGGCTAGCCTCGGTGCTCCTCGCGCTTCCTCGACTTCCGCGCCGCCCAGCCTTCCTTGACGACCTGCTGGGCGCGTCCCACGGCGAGGGCCCCCGGCGGGACGTTCTTCGTGATCGTGGAACCCGCTCCGATGTAGGCGCCCTCGCCGACGGTGACGGGCGCCACCAGGCTCGTGTTGGTCCCGATGAAGGCGTGGTCGTCGATCCTCGTCTCGTGCTTGGCGACTCCGTCGTAGTTGCAGGTGATCGTGCCGGCGCCGACGTTGACGCCCTCACCGACCGTGGCGTCGCCGACGTAGGAGAGATGCGGCACCTTCGACCCGCGGCCGATCTTCGACTTCTTGAGCTCGACGAAGTTGCCGACCTTCGCCTTGGGCCCCACGTGGGAGAGCGGCCGCAGGTGGCAGAACGGACCGAGGGTCGCTGCGTCCTCGATCACCGATTCCGTCAGCACGCAGTATGGCAGGAGCGTCACGCGGTCGGCGAGCCGCGACGAGCTCACGTGACAGCCGAGGCCGATGACGCACTCGCTCCCGACGATCGACTGCCCCTCGATCACCACCTGAGGATGGATGGTCGTGTCCAAGCCGACCGTGACGGTGTCCTCGATGTAGGTGCTGGCCGGATCGAGGATGGTCACGCCCCCTTCCATCAGCCGGTCGAGGATGCGGCCGCGCTGGACCGCCGCCACCGCCGCGAGCTGCTTGCGGTCGTTCACGCCCGCCGCCTCGCCGGGATCGGCCGTCACGACCGCCTCCACGCGCCCCCCGGCGCGGGAGAGGACGCCGATCACGTCCGTCAGGTAGTACTCGCCCTGGTCGTTGTCGGGGCGGACCTTGCCGAGGGCCTGCCACAGCCGCCCGGCGGCGAAGCAATACACCGCGGTATTGATCTCGGCGATCTTCTTCTCGGCGTCGGTCGCGTCCCGGTCCTCGACGATCCGCTTGACGCGCCCCCCCTGGCGCAGGACGCGCCCGTAGCCCTGGGGTTCGGCCACGATGGCGGTCAGCACGGTCGCGGCGGCGCGGCTCTTCCGATGATGGGCGACCAGGCGCTCGATGGTCTCGACGGACAGGAGCGGCATGTCACCCGGCAGCACGAGGATCGTCTCGTGGCCGCATTCGGGCCTGGCCTGCAGGACGGCGTGGCCGCTGCCGAGTCGCTCGCGCTGGACGACGGCGCGGACGTCGGGCCCGGCCACCGCCACGACGTCATCGGCGTTCGATCCCACGACCAGCACGATGCGGTCGGCGAGAGCTCGCGCGGTACGCAGCGGATAGGCGATCAGGGGCCGGCCGCAGAGAGGGTGAAGCACCTTGGGCTGCCGCGAGCGCATCCGCTTGCCTTCGCCCGCAGCGAGAATGACGGCGGTCAGCTGGTCCATCGGGTACCCGCCATTCTACCCCGGACGTCGAGAGCCACGATCAGGGTTTCCCCTGAAATGGACCCGCCAGGCCTCAGCCGCTCTCTCGAAGGTGAGACAGGAGCCGCTCCATTCGCTCGGGCAGCGGGGCGGAACATTCGATCACTTTCCGGAAAACCGGATGGACGAACGCGAGCGTGGTCGCGTGTAGCGCATAACCGTCGAGTGCCGTGGGCGGGCGGGAGCGGGCTTTGCCGTACACCGCGTCGCCGACGACCGGATGGCCCAGCGACGCCAGATGCACGCGGATCTGGTGGGTGCGTCCCGTCTCGAGGCGGACCTCGAGCAGCGTGAAGTGGGGGAACCTCTCGAGCACTCGATAGCGGGTGACCGCACGCTTGCCGCGGCCGGCTGGGCGGACCGCCATCTTCACCCGGTCCGTCGGGTGGCGCCCGATCGGAGCGTCCACGACCGCCTCATTGGCGCGGACGCGCCCATGAACGACCGCCAGGTAGCGGCGCGTCACCGTACGGGCGGCGAGTTGCGCCACCAGCTCGTCATAGGCCGTGGCCGTCTTGGCGACGACGAGAAGCCCCGACGTGTCCTTGTCGAGGCGATGCACGATCCCCGGGCGCCGGGGCCCGCCGACCCCCGCGGTGGTCGGCGCGTGAGCGAGAATCGCCGCCGCGAGTGTCCCTCGCGCGCGGCCGGCCCCGGGATGGACGACCATGCCGGCGGGCTTGTCGACGACGAGCACGTGGTCGTCCTCGTAGAGGACCGAGAGGGCGACCGCCTCGGGCGCCAACTCCTCTTCTGCGGCCGGCGGGATCTCGATCTCGACCGTCTCGCCGCCGCGGAGCCGATGGGCGGCCTTGAGCACGGCGCCGTCGACGCGGACGAGGCCGCGCCGGATCAGGCCCTGGAGCCGCGCCCGCGATAGGTCGGTCAACCGCTCGCTGAGCCAGCGATCGAGCCTGGCGCCGGCCGACGCGGGCTCGACCGTGAGCATCGTCACGGCTCAGGCGCGAGCGGAGGGTGATCGCTCGACGAGCACCGCGAGCGCCAGCACCACGACGCCCACCGTGATCGCCGAGTCGGCGACGTTGAACGCCGGCCAGTGCCAGCCGCGGAAGTGGACGTCGACGAAGTCCACCACGGCGCCGAAGCGCATGCGGTCGATCAGATTGCCGACGGCTCCGCCGAAGATGAGGCCGATGGCGGACTGCTCGCGCCATCCGCCGCTCGGCAGGATCCGCAGCGCCACCCGGAGCAGCACGACGAGCGCCAGCAGCGAGAGGAGCCCGACGACCCAGCGCCAGCCCGCCGGGATCCCGGCGAGGAGGCCGAAGGCGAGGCCGGGGTTCATGACGAGCGTCAGGGCGACGAGGCCCTCGACCACGATCACCGGGACACCCGGTGTCAGGCGGTCGAGCGCGATCAGCTTGGCGATCTGGTCGAGGACGACGACGACGCCGGCGAGCGCGACGACGCGGGCGAGACGGGTCCGCTCAGCTCGGATTGCCGGAACCACGCAACCGCGCGAGGACGATCGGGACGCAGCGCTCGCAGAGCGAGGGATGCGCGGGGTTCTCGCCCACGCGCTCACTGCGCATCCAGCAGCGCTCGCACTTCCCACCGCGCGCGCGGTCGACGCCGATGACCAGCCCCGGGATGTCCTGGCTCTCGTAGTTGACGGTCGCGCGGGCCGCCGAGCGCTCGAGCTCCACGCGCGACACGATGAAGAGCGTCGGCAGAAGCTCGCGTTTGGCCCGCAGGAGGGCCGGCAGGTCCTCGGGGGCGTGCGCGATGCGCACCGCGGCCTCGAGCGAGCTGCCGATCAGCTTCCCGGCCCGCGCCGTCTCGAGCGCCTTCGCGACCTCGCGGCGCACTTCGAGCAGCCGGTCCCAGTCGCGCTTGAGGGTGTCGTCGAGCCATTCCCGTGGCGCGTCGGGGAAGCGCTCGAGATGCACGCTCTCGCTGTGGGCGCCGGGCAGGTAACGCCACGCCTCCTCGCTCGTGAACGTGAGGATCGGCGCGACCAGCCGCGCCAGCGTACTGAAGACGTCGTAGCACACCGTTTGCGCCGCCCGCCGCCGCGGATCGTCCGGCAGCGAGGTGTAGAGCCGGTCCTTGATGACGTCGAGATAGAGCGCGGAGAGATCGACGGCGCAGAAGTTGTGCACGCTGTGGAAGACCGTGTGGAACTCGTATTCCTCGTAGGCGCGACGGACGCGGCCGACGAGACGCGCCAGGCGGTCGAGGATCCAGCGGTCGACTTCGTCCAGGCGCGCGGACGACTGCCGATCGCGGGTGGGATCGAAGTCGCCGAGGTTGCCGAGGAGGAACCGGAACGTGTTGCGCATCCGGCGGTAGGCGTCCGCGAGGCGGTCCAGGATCTCCAGAGAGACGCGGATGTCCTGCGTGTAGTCCTCGGCCGCCACCCACAGTCGCAGGATCTCGGCCCCGTACTTCGGGAGCAGCTCGTCGAGCGCGATGACGTTGCCGACGGACTTCGACATCTTCCGCCCCTCGCCGTCGACGAAGAATCCGTGGGTGACGACGCTCTTGTAGGGCGGCGCGTCGCGGGTCCCGATCGACTCGAGCAGCGAGGACTGGAACCAGCCGCGGTGCTGGTCCGAGCCCTCGAGATACATCTCGGCCGGCCAGTGGAGCTCGGGGCGCGTCTCGAGCACCGCCGCGTGGCTGCATCCCGAGTCGAACCACACGTCGAGGATGTCGGTCTCCTTGCGGAAGCTCGCACCGCCGCACTTGGCGCACCGGGTCCCGGGCGGCAGGAGGTCGCGGGCCGCGCGCGCGTACCACTCGTCGGCGCCCCGGCCCTCGCGGAAGATCGCCGCGACGTGCTCGATCACGTTCTCCTCGAGCAGGAGCATCTCGCAGGCGGTGCAGTAGAAGGCCACGATCGGCACCCCCCAGACCCGCTGGCGCGAGATGACCCACTCCGGCCGATGCGCCACCATGTTGTGGATGCGCTCCTCGCCCCAGGGCGGGAACCACTGGACGTCCCGCTTGATCGCCTCGAGGGCGCGGCTGCGGAATTCGCGCTTGTCGAGGTCGATGAACCACTGCTCGGTCGCGCGGAAGAGCGTCGGGTTCTTGCAGCGCCAGCAATGCGGGTACGTGTGGTCGAGCGGGCGCTGCGCGATCAGCATGCCGGCGGCTTTGAGGTGCTCGATGATCTTCGGATTCGCGTCCCACACCGTGAGCCCGGCGAAGTGCTCCACCTCGGCCACGAATCGGCCGGCGTCGTCGACCGGGTTATAGATTTTGAGGCCCAGCGACTTGCCCAGCTCGTAGTCTTCCTCGCCGTGGCCGGGCGCGATGTGGACGAGGCCGGTGCCCTGGTCCGTCCCGACGAACTCGGCGGCCGCGATCTTTCCCTCGCGCGCGATCCATGGATGCCGGAACCCGTGGCCGACCAGCGTCTCGCCCGGAAAGCTCGCGAGGACGTCGTGCCCACGATCCGTGAAGAGCCCCAGGAAGTCGGACATGAGGGCGCGGGCGACGACGTAGACCTCGCCGGCCTTCACGAGGGCGACGTATTCCTGGGACGGGTGCACGGCGATCGCCAGGTTCGCGGGCAGCGTCCAGGGCGTCGTCGTCCAGATCACCGCGAAGGCCGGACGCCCGCCGAGCACCGCCTGGAGGTCGGCGGGAACCGAGGTCAGCGGGAACTTCACCCACACCGAGGGCGTCCGCTGGTCTTCGTACTCGACCTCGGCCTGGGCCAGCGCCGTCTTGCAGTACATGCACCAGTGAACCGGCTTCAGCCCCTTGTAGACCAGACCGCGGCCGACGAAGCGGCCGAACTCGCGCGCGATGACCGCCTGGTACGCCGGCTCCATCGTGATGTACGGGTTGTCCCAGTCGCCGAACACGCCGAGCCGCTTGAACTCGCCGCGCTGGATGTCGATGAACCGGAGCGCGTACTCACGACACTTCTGGCGCTTCTCGACCGGATCCATCGCGCTGCGCACGTCGATCCCCGGCTTGTCGAGTCCGAGCGCCTTGTCCACCTGGTGCTCGATCGGGAGCCCGTGACAGTCCCAGCCCGGCACGTAGACGGCGTTGAAGCCGAGCATCGAGCGCGACTTCACGATCACGTCCTTGAGAACCTTGTTCAGGATGTGGCCGAGATGGATGTTGCCGTTGGCATAGGGCGGGCCGTCGTGGAGGATCCAGAGCGGGCGGCCCACCGCGGCCTGGCGCAGGCGCTTGTACATCCCGAACGATTCCCACCAGGCGAGCATCTCCGGCTCGCTCTTCGGCAAGTTGGCCTTCATCGGGAAGGCCGTTTTAGGCAGATTTAGCGTGGCCTTGTAGTCCATGACCCGGAGCGTCATCGTACCACGGGGCGGGTGGGCTACTTGGGTGAGAGCGTCACCACACCCTGGGTGGAATCGATGCTCACGTTGAACTGGTCGAGGAAGTCGCGCCCGAGGAGGCCATCGCCCACGTCCGTGGTCGGCAAGTTGAAGGAGCCCACGGACATGCGCCCGACGCGGGCCTCGCCGACCTCGAGGCTGTCGACGACGACGAACTGGATCTGCTCGCTTCCCGTCGCGCCCGTGATCTTGCCCGTTGTCGTCGGCCCCGCGATCCGGACGCCGGCCGCCTGGAGCGCGCGGGGGCTGATGAGCGTGCGGTCGGCGCCGGTGTCGAGCATCAGCTGAGCCTCCGCATTGCCGTTGATCTTCACGTCCACCATGATCCGTTGGCCGGGAACGAAGCGGATCGTCGCTTGACCGGACAAGGCCTGGGCGCCCGGGGATCCGGGCGCGGCCGGGCCGGGCGCCGGCGCGTTCTTCATACCGAGCGGTATCGCCTTCGAGCGATAGCGATCAGGGACGCTGTCGAGCCCGTCGGCGAAATGCGGCACGCCATTCTCGTCGACCCAGCGGTAGATCTGAGCGGCGGCGGGCGCGGGCCGCCAGAGCAGGAACAGAACGGCCGCGATGAGGATCGCCGTCCGTCTCATCGACGCGATCATACCGCACACCGCGCCAGGCGATACACGACCATTTCCTCCGCGCCGGCGACCTCGTTGCGCTCCAGGCGTACGCGGTAGACGGGCCGGAGCGTGTCCGTGCTCGAGGCGAGCCGCGGGAACCACTTCGGAAAGATGATCACGTACTCGGGACACGCTTCGGTCAGGTACCGCATCACGCCGGGCTCCCCGCGCCGTCGATAAGGAATGATCTCCGGCGTCACGAGCCCCATCAGATCGATGACCTCGCGGCGCGAGAAGTAGGCGATCGCGCCGATGTCGTTCACCGCGATCCGCGCCGTCTTCGGCAGCTGCGCGTCCACCCAGCGCCCGAGATGAACCTGCATCGCGTTGATGTTCTGAACCCCCCACCCGTACCTCGTCGCCGCCGGCACGAGCGCCCCGACCGAAATCGCGAGCCACACGACCATCGCGAACGGGCCCACCCAGGCATTGCCCTGGGAGGCTGGGGGCGCGGAGGGCGCGAGGGCGGGCTGCCCCCCGAGCGGCTCCGTCACCCACTGTCCCGCCCGCAGCGCAAAGCGCTGCGGGCGGGACTCGGGGGTCCCACTCCGCCG
>DASPZZ010000056.1:0-5819 GCA_035635995.1 Binatia bacterium
TTCGTGATCGACCAGCGCCGGTGCATCGGCTGTCACGCGTGCACGGTGGCGTGCAAGGAGGAGAACCGGGTGCCGCTCGGCGCGTTCCGCACCTGGGTGAAGTACATCGAGCGCGGAGCGTTCCCCAACACGCGCCGCTACTTCTCCGTGCTGCGGTGCAACCATTGCGACGCCGCGCCCTGCGTGACCATCTGTCCGACCGTCGCGCTCTACCGCCGCGCCGACGGCATCGTGGACTTCGACGGCGAACGGTGCATCGGCTGCAAGTCGTGCATGCAGGCGTGCCCCTACGACGCGCTCTACATCGATCCGGACACCGGGACGGCGGCGAAATGCAACTACTGCGCGCACCGGGTCGAGGTCGGCCTCGAGCCCGCCTGTGTGATCGTCTGCCCCGAGCAGGCCATCATCGCCGGTGACCTGGACGATCCCGCTTCTCGAATCGCCACGATCGTCGCCCGCGAGGCGGTGCAGGTGAGGAAGGCGGAGCAGGGGACACGGCCGAAGGTCTTCTACCTCGGCGCCGACGCGGCCGCGCTGACTCCGGAGCTGCAGGCCCCGGCGGAACGCTATCTCTGGGCCGAGCGGCCCCGCGACGAGATCGATCTGGTGAGGATGGTCGCCGCGGCGCAGGAGGCGCGCCCGGGAGACGGGACGCTGAGCCGGCCCGTCTACGACGTGCCGCACGCCGTGCGGCCATGGGGCTGGAAGGTCGCCGCCTATCTCTGGACGAAGTCCATCGCGGCCGGCGCGCTGCTCGTGGCGGCGCTCGCCGGCTCCGAATCGTGGGGCGATCTCTTCGGGATCGGCGCGCCGGCGCTCAGCCTGTTGTTCCTCGCCGTCACGACGGCGCTGCTGGTCGTGGACCTCAAGCGGCCGGGTCGCTTCGCCTACATCCTGCTCAAGCCGAACTGGCGGTCGTGGCTCGTGTGGGGCGCGTGGATCTTGATGGCGTTCGGCGCCGCCGGCGCGGTATGGCTCGTGGCCGGCGCGACGGGTCGATGGGATGCGCTCCACGTCGCGCTGGTTCCGGCGGCGTTGCTCGCGCTCGCGACCGCGGGGTACAGTGCCTTCCTGTTCGGGCAGGCCGAGGGTCGCGATTTCTGGCAGAGCCCGCTCGTGCTTCCCCATCTGATCGTTGCCGCGGTGGTGGCCGGCGCGGCGGCGCTCTCGGTGGCCGCCGCGGCGTGGCCGGCGCGGGAGGCCCGGGCGGACCCGATCACGATACTGTGGCCGCTGCTGTTCCTGGCGCTCGGCGCGCACGGCTTTCTGGTGGGGCTCGAGGTGTTCAACCGTCACGCCGTTCACGACGCCTCGCTCGCGGCGCGTCTGATCCGGCGGGGACCGTATCGGGCTCGCTTCTGGGGCGGCGTGGTGCTCACCGGCGTCTTCGTTCCGATGGCGCTGCTGATCGCCGGTGCGGCGTGGGACTCGACTCCGCTGAGCACGCTGGGCGCCATCCTGGCGCTGGCGGGTCTCTGGCTATGGGAGGACTTGTGGGTGAAGGCCGGGCAGTCGGTTCCGCTGAGCTGAGACGACCGTGACCGAGCGCGCGGCCGAGCCGCTTCATCCCGTCGCCCGGGAGCTCGCCCCGTCCCCGGGCGGTCTCATGAGCTATCCGCCCGTGGAGCGCTGGGAAAACTGGGAGGAGTACGATCCCGTCGCCTGGCCGCGGAAGGTCAAGCGCCGGTACTCGCTGATCCCGACGATCTGCTTCAATTGCGAGGCCGCCTGTGGCCTGCTGGCCTACGTCGACCGCGACACGCTCGAGATCCAGAAGTTCGAGGGCAACCCGGCCCACCCGGGGAGCCGAGGCCGCAACTGCGCCAAGGGCCCGGCGACGCTCAACCAGGTGACCGATCCGGAGCGGATTCGCTACCCCCTGCGCCGCGTCGGGCCGCGCGGAGGCGGCGGCTGGGAGCGCATCACGTGGGACGAGGCGCTCGACGACATCGGCGGGCGGATCCGCAAGGCGCTCGTGGAGGGACGGCAGAGGGAGGTGATGTATCACCTCGGCCGGCCGGGCCACGAGCTCGTCTATCTGCAGCGGGTGTTCCACGCCTGGGGTATCGACGGCCACAACAGCCACACCAACGTCTGCTCGGCGAGCGCGCGCGCGGGCTACGCCTTCTGGCACGGGATGGACCGTCCCTCGCCGGACCACGCGAACGCGCGCTTCATCCTGCTCCTGTCCTCGCACCTCGAGACCGGCCATTACTTCAACCCGCACGCGCAGCGGATCATGGAAGCGAAGGCGCGCGGCGCCAGGATCGCGGTCCTCGACACGCGCCTGAGCAACACCGCGTCGATGGCCGACTGGTGGCTGGCGCCCTGGCCCGGGTCGGAGTCGGCCGTGCTCCTGGCGATGGCGCACACGCTCGTGCGTGAGAAGCTCTACGACCGGGAGTTCGTCCGCCGGTGGGTGAACTGGGACGAGTATCTGCGCGAGGAGCGGCCCGAGCTGCCGGTCGCGTTCGAGTCGTTCGAGCGCGCGCTCGACGAGCTGTACCGGCACTTCACGCCGGAGTTCGCCGAGGCCGAGAGTGGTGTCGCGGCGGCGACGATCGTCGAGGTCGCGCGGGAGATCGGGCGGTCCGGCTCGGCGCTCGCGACCCACGTCTGGCGCAATACCGCCGCCGGCAACCTCGGGGGCTGGCAGGTGGCGCGCGCGCTCGAGCTGCTCGTGGTGCTGATGGGCGCCGTCGGCACGCCCGGCGGCACCGCGCCCAACGCGTGGAACAAGGCGGTCCCGGCGCCGCCGATGATGCCGCCGCCGGGAAAGATCTGGAGCGAGCTCCTCATGCCGCGCGAGTACCCGCTGGCGTTCTTCGAGATGAGCTTCCTGCTGCCGCACTTCTTGAAGGAAGGCCGCGGCAAGCTCGCGATGTACTTCACGCGCGTCTACAACCCGGTGTGGACGAACCCCGACGGGATGTCGTGGATCGAGATGCTGACCGATGAGGCCAAGGTCGAACGGCATGCGTGCCTGACTCCGATCTGGAGCGAAACGGCGTGGTTCGCCGATCTCGTGTTGCCGATGGGGCACGCCTCCGAGCGCCACGACCTGATGTCGCAGGAGACCCACGCCGCGCGCTGGATCGGCTTCCGCCAGCCGGTGCTGCGCGTCGCCCTCGAGAAGGCGGGCAAGACCTTCGATCTCACCTGGCAGGCGCACGAGGCGGCGGGGCTCGGGCAGGTCTGGGAGGAGGACGAGTTCTGGGTCGAGCTGTCGTGGCGGATCGATCCCGACGGCGCGCTCGGCATCCGCAAGTACTTCGAGTCGCCGTATCGCCCGGGTGAAAAGCTCCGCATCGAGGAGATGTACCGCTGGATCTTCGAGAACAGCGTGCCCGGGCTCCCGGAGGCGGCGGCGCTGGAAAAGCTCACGCCCCTCCAGTACATGCGGAAGTACGGCGCCTTCCTGATCGAGGACGGCGTGTACCGGACCCACGAGCAGCCGCCGGCCGCCCGGGATCTGGACGGGGCGGTGGTGGATCCGGTCACGAAGGTGGTGCTGAAGGGCGGTCAGGCCGTCGGCGTCGAGATCGACGGCCAGCGCCATCTCGGGTTCCCCACGCCGTCCCGCAAGCTCGAGTTCTTCTCCAAGACGCTCAAGGCGTGGAAGTGGCCGGACCAGGCGGTGCCCAATTACATCCGGAGCCACGTCCACTGGTCGCAGCTCGACCGCACGAAAAACGAGATGGTCCTGCTGCCGACCTTCAGGCTCCCGACGCTCATCCACACGCGCTCGGGGAATGCGAAGTGGCTCTACGAGATCTCCCACACGAACCCGCTGTGGCTCCATCCGGAGGATGCCGCGCGCGTCGGCGTCGCGCCGGGCGATCTTCTGAAGATCGCGACGCGCATCGGCCACTTCGTCGACAAAGTGTGGGTCACCGAGGCCGTCCGTCCCGGTGTGGTGGCGTGCTCCCATCACCTGGGCCGCTGGCGCCTCCATGAGGACGAGGGCGGCGAGCGGTGGTCGACCGCCCTCGTCGATCTCACGAAGCTCGAGCCCGGAAAGTGGCGGATGCGCCAGGTCCACGGACCGCGCCCGTTCGCCAGCGCCGATCCGGACTCGTCGCGGATCTGGTGGGAGGACGCCGGCGTCCACCAGAACCTCACGTTCCCGGTTCAGCCCGATCCGGTCAGCGGCCAGCACTGCTGGCATCAGAAGGTGACCGTGTCGCGGCCCGGCCCCGACGACCGCTACGGCGACGTGGTCGTCGACACCGACAAGTCGTTCGCGGTCTATCGGGAGTGGCTGGCCCTCGCGCGTCCGGCGCCCGGCCCGGACAACCTTCGCCGACCGCTGTGGCTGCCCCGCGCCTTCAAGCCGGACGCGTCGGCGTACCGGCTGGACGATCCGTGACGGGTGACCAACGGGCTGCGCCGAAGAGACGCATCCTGGATAATGTGTCGGGGCCCCGCCGTCCGGGGTGAGCCTGTGATACCTATGCTGTGGAGAGGGCGGGCGGCGGCCCGCAGGGAGGACGAGGAATGAGCGAATCTCACGTGATGCCGCGGCGCGCGGTCCTGAGGGCGCTGGGCGCCCTCGGCGCTGGCGCCGCCGCCGGCGCTCTGACCCTGGGCGCGCCCGTGCGCGCTCGGGCTCAGACGCTCGGCCAGAACGAGAGTGTGGAGGACGCGATGAAGCGCCTCTTCGGCGGCAAGCCCATCAAGGACGGCGCCGCGGCCATCAAGCTCGATCTCCCCCTCATCGCGGAGAACGGCGCCGTGGTCCCGGTCTCCGTCAGCGTCGATTCGCCGATGACCCCGGCGAGCTACGTGAAGCACATCTACGTCGTCGCCGACAGGAACCGCATCCCCGTCGTCACGCGCGTGACGCTGGCGCCGGAGGCGGGCCGCGCGTTCATGGGCGCGAACATCCGGCTCGGAGAGACGGGCGACGTGCGCGCCATCGTGGAGCAGAGCGACGGCACGCTGCTCCAGGTCAAGCGCGAGGTGAAGGTCACGGTCGGCGGCTGCGGGGGCTAGCGATGTCAGACATCGGGAAGGTTCGGCTCCGTATCCCGTCGAGCATCAAGGCCGGCGACGTCGTCCAGGTGCGCGCGCTCGTGATCCACCCGATGGAGCGGATCGAGCGCGATGCCCAGGGCAAGATCATCCTGAAGAACTACAACTACATCAACAAGGTGATCGTGACGTACCTCGGCAAGACCGTCGCGACCTTCGACACGACCCAGAGCGTGGCCGAAAACCCGTTCTTCTCCTTCACCTTCAAGGCGACCGACCCGGGCCAGCTCAAGGTGCAATTCCTCGACACCACGGGCGGCCGGTACGAGGGCACCGCCGACATCACGTTCTCGTGAACGCCGCTCGATGAGGCGCGCGGCGGCGCGGCCGGCGCTGCGGTGGGCGGCGCTCGTCGCGCTGAGCGCCGGCTGCGCCGGGACCGCCGCGGACGTGCCCGACTACGCCGCCGTCCCCAGGTGGGCGTCGCGCGCGATCCCGGAGGCGCGGGGCGACTTCCGCGCGCTGCCCGATGGGACGCGCGCGGCCGTTCGGTACCCGGGGTGGACGACCAGTGACTTCGATCGGTTCCCGACGTACGCCTACGACGACCGACGGCCCGAGCCACCGGTGCAGCGGGTGACGATGCCCGCCGGAGTGGAGGGCGATCCCCGGAAGGGGCGCGCGCTCTTCCTCAACCGGAGCAAGGGGCCGTGCGCCGGGTGCCATCTGGTGCCGGGCGATGATGTATGGCCGGCCGGGAGCGTCGGCCCCGATCAATCCACGATCGGCGACCGGAGGCTCCCGGATCAGTACCTCTACCAGGCCGTCTGGGATCCGCGCGT
>DASPZZ010000057.1:0-2024 GCA_035635995.1 Binatia bacterium
TCCGGCAGGAACCCGCCGTGCTCGGCGCTGCGCCCGACGCAGAGAATGCCCATCGCGTCGCCGACACCCGGCACCATCGCCGCGAGAGCCTCGAAGCCGTGCTCTCGCTTCGTGAGCACGACCGTCTCGCGGCCCTCGGTCTTGACCACGTCGCCGAACGACGCTTGAAGGAGTGCCAGGATCTGGCCGACCATCGACGGCTCGCCCTTCCGGCTCGCATTGAATTGCCCGCCCTGGTCGCGCAGCAGCATGAGCGCCCCATCGCACCGGAGGCTCTGCATCGTGTACTCGACCACCTTCTCGGCGAAGACGCTCGGCTCGAGCCCCTGCAGGGCCACCTCACCGATCCGCGAGATCGCCTCGACGCCGCCCTGGCGCCGGGCGAGCTCTTCCGTTAGCCCGGCGGGATAGTTGACGTTCCCGTTGCCGTCGGCTCGATCGCGCCGCAGACGGCGGATGAGCTCCTTCACCTCGGTGACCGAGAAGGGCTTGGGCAGATAGTCGTAGGCCCCGTGCCGCAGCCCGAAGACCGCCGAGTTGACCGAGGGCACGCCCGTGATGAGCACCACGGGGGTCCCCGGCTGCTTGCCCTTGACCGCGCGGAGCAGGTCGAGCCCGCTCAGGCCCGGCATCTTGATGTCGGACACCACGAGATGATAGGGATCGTCGCTCAGCTGCTCGAGAGCGTGCTCGGCGGTCGACGCCGTCGTCACCTGGCATCCGTTCGCTGAGAACGCCGATGCCAGGAACCGGAGCACCGACGCATTGTCGTCGACCAGCAGAACGCGAAGCCGCTCAGCCGGCGCGCCGCCGGTGGCCTGAGTCTCGCCGTCCATCGTGGTCGTCACAAAGGGCTCCTGTTACTTTGTCGCGCCGAGCTGACTGAGGAATTCCAGCCACTGGCGGGACAGACCGTCCTTCGGGAAGCTCAGCGATTCGAGCTCCGGGCGGTCGTCGACTTCGAGCCCAGCCTTGCTCGCGGCTGGCTGCGTGCTCGGCTCGGGGGCCGCCGCCACTGCGGCGACCATGGCCGGAGCTTCGACGGCGATGGTGCTCTTCGTCGTGTGCGCGAAGAAATGCGGCCGCGCCCCGTTGGGCTGCGATCCGGGCTTCGCCCAAACCGGGGAAGGCTGGACCGGCGCCGGAGCGGGCTCGGCCGGCATGACCGGAGCGGGCGGCGCTTCCGGGGCGACGGCAACCGCAGGGGCCGCGGCAACCGGCTCCTCGACCGGAGCGCTGATGATGGTCGGCGCGGCCTCGATCACCGGCGCGACGACCGCTTCGTGCACGTGTCCGTTCGTGTGAGCCCGCATGGACGTCGATTCGATGGCCTCGAGCGCGAGCGCGGGCTCGGCCGGCATCACAGCGGCCGGCTCAGGAGCCGGCGGCACCGTGACGGCCTCGAGCTTCACACTCTGATACTCGACGACCGGCGGCGCCTGGACTTCGACCACCGCAGGCGGCTCTTCGACGACTGGGGCGGGCGCGCTCGGAGCGACGGCAGCCGGTGCGGCGACGGGCGCCGGCTCCGCCACGGCAGCCGCGGTCGGCTCGAAGCGAATCGGCTCGGCTGCGACGGCCCTGGGCGGATCGACCCGCTTGGGCTCGGTCACCGGCTCACGCGATTCGACGGGCGTCGCCCACTCGATCGCCGGCTTCACCGGTTCGATGCGCGGCTCGATGCGAGGCTCGCTGCGCGGCTCGAAGCGAGGCTCAACACGCTCGACGACCGGTGCGACCACCGGGGCCGGGGCCGCGAGAGCCGGAGCCGCATCGACCGCCGATTCGGCGGCCGACTTGCGAATCCGCTCGACGAGATCGAAGTACACGACCGAGGCGCCGTTCACTTCCAGATGCCGGAACTCGAAGCAATCGATCTCGAGGAAGCTGAGCTGCTTGATCCGGCGCAGGAACGCGTCGGTCATCTTTTCGACGATGAAGAGGAGGCGCGGCGGCCGGGAAGAAGGCTGAGCCATCGGGTAGAAACGACGGAGCGTGTCGGGGTTCTCGAGGCACCAGGAGTA
>DASPZZ010000058.1:0-1760 GCA_035635995.1 Binatia bacterium
CCCTCGGGCTGACCGCGGTGGGCGTGGCCGTGGAAGACGACGCTCGCGGCATAGCGATTGAGCGGCTCCTCGAGCCGGCTGGACCCGAGGAACGGATAGATCTCGCGAGGCTCGCCGTCGACGGTGTCGAGCACGGGCGCGTAGTGCAGGAGCACGACGCGGCCCGGCGTGCGCAGCCGCGCCAGCGCGGACTCGAGCTTGAGGGCCTCGTCCACCGCCTCACGCACGAAGAGCTTCGTCACGCCCTCGCCCCACGCCTGCAGCGCGCGGTCGCCGAAGCCGCCGGCGAAGCCCTTGGCCCCGGCGAAGCCGATGCCGGAGATCTCCACGGCCGTGCCGTCGAGGACCGTGACGTGCGCGCCCGCGAGAATCTCCGTGACCTCGGCCCCGGCGTCCGACTCGAAGTCGTGGTTACCCAGGACGGCGATCTTCGGAATCTTCACCGCCTGAAGCTCCTTCGCCAGGACGCGCGCCTCGTCGGGCAGGCCCCGGTCGGTGAGGTCTCCGCACAGCGCGAGCACGTCGGCATTCTCGGCCACGCGGGAGAAGAGGGTCTGAAAGGAGCCGGACGAGCTCCTCTTGCAATGGAGGTCGCCGACGGCGGCGACCCTCACGGAGCCCTTCACGGTCTCAGCCCCGAGCCGAGCGTTCTACAGAGTCCAGCAGCTGAGCGAGGTGGGCCGTGTCCAGCGGCTTGACCAGATGATGGTCGAAGCCGGCGGCCCGAGACCTGGCGCGATCGGACTCGTCGCTCCACCCGGTGACGGCGATCAGGCAGATGCGCTGCCCCCAGGGCTCGCGGCGCAGCCGGCGGGCCACTTCGTGGCCATCGATCTTCGGCAGGCCGATGTCGAGCAGCACGACCTCCGGGCGAAATTCGCCGGCCACCTGCAAGGCCTCGATGCCGTCGTAGGCGGTGCGAATCTCGTTCCCGGTGGTCCGCAGCAGCATCGCCAGGCTGTCGGCGGCGTCGCGGTTGTCGTCCACGATCAGCATGCGGAGCGCGGGTGGGCTCATCCGCTGGACCTCAGGCTGCGCCTGCAGGCTCCCCGACGCCCCCGCGCGGACGGGAAGGCGGATGACGAACGTGCTCCCCTTGTCCTGCCCCGCGCTCTCGGCGGCAATCGTCCCCCCGTGCATCTCGACGAGGCGCTTCACGAGCGTCAGGCCGATGCCGAGTCCCCCGAAAGTTCGAGCCCGGACTTGTTCGCCCTGGGTGAACATCTCGAACACGTGCGGCAGGACGGCCGCGGGGATGCCGACGCCGGTATCGCGCACGGTGATCGTGGCCGCGTCGCCGCTCCGTTCCGCGATCAGCCAGATGCGCCCGCCGCGCTCCGTGTACTTGGCGGCGTTGTGCAAGAGGTTCGATACGGCCTGCGCCAGCCGGATCGGATCGGCGTCGAGCACGATCGGCGCGTCCGGGAGCACGACCGTGAACTCCTGCCCGCCGGCCTTCACGAGGCTCTGGGTCGTCTCGATCGCCGATCGCAGCACGGACGTGAGGTCCACACCCTCTTTGCGCAGCTCGAGCCGGTTGCTGGTGATCCGCGCGACGTCCACCAGGTCGTCGATGAGTCGGGCCATCTGTCGCACCTGCCGCTCGATCGCGAACAGCGCCCACTGCGAGTCCGGCGCGAGCGCGCCCTCGCGATTCAGGATCTCGACGGCATTGCGGATCGGGGCCAGCGGGTTGCGGAGCTCGTGGGCCAGGATCGCCAGGAACTCGTTTTTCGACCGGTCGGCTATCGTCAAGGCGT
>DASPZZ010000059.1:0-3349 GCA_035635995.1 Binatia bacterium
TCGGGGCGCCGGCGGAGCACCTGCTCGGCGATCTCCCGCACGGCGCGGCGCCGGGACGGCGCCACGTGGCGGTAGTGCAGGCTCACCGCCAGGCCCTTGCACTCGAGGAGCGCGCCGGGCACCGACGGCAGCACCGCCGCCAGCGCGCGCTCCGTCGCGGCGACGCCGGACCGATACGCGCGCGGGTGGCGGAAATGGAGCCGGCGGCCGGCGATCTCGAGCCCGTGGCAGCCGCCGTACACGACGCCGTCCAGCGCGACGCGCGCGCGCAGGTCGGCGAGGCCGCGACCCGACAGGATGGCCAGACGAGCCCGGTTGGAGCGGGCGAGCCGCGCGAGGGTCGCCCGGACCGACGGCGCGAGGACGGCGGCGCCGGGCGAGGAGACCAGCGGCGTCAAGGTTCCGTCGTAGTCGAGGATCACCACGAGACCGGCGCCCTCCCCGAGCTCCCGGTCGAGACGGTCGAGGAGACGCACCGGGAGACTCAGGACGCCTTGGCGCCCGTGGTCTCGACGGGAATCCTCGCCAGCTCGCTCAGCAAGAGCCCCGCCCACCGATAGATATTGTGATCGACGACCGAGTGGCGCATCCGGATCATGCGGGCGCGCCGCTCCTCGGGCTGCATCTCCAGCGCGGTACGGATCGACTCGCCCATGCCGGCCAGGTCGTACGGGTTCACGATGAGGGCGTCGCGCAGCTCGTGCGAGGCCCCGGCGAAGCGGCTCAGGATGAGCACGCCGTCCTCGTCATCGCGCACCGAGACGAACTCCTTCGCCACCAGGTTCATCCCGTCGTGGAGCGACGTCACCATGCAGAAGTCGGCGTGACGGTAGTACGCCCAGATGTCGCGGTGCTCGTGATGCGCCTTGAGATAGACGATGGGCCGCCACGTCTTCGTCTGGAACGCCTGGTTCAGCTCGCGGACGCGGTCCTCGACCTCGCGCTGGATCTCCTGGTAGCGATCGATCATGCCGCGGCTCGGCGCGGCGAGCTGCACGAACACGAGCCGCTCGCGGTATTCGGGATAGGTCTCGAAGAAGAACCGCAGCGCCCGGATCCGCTCCGGCAAGCCCTTGGTGTAGTCGATGCGCTCGACGCCCACGCCGAGGAACTCGGCCGTGATCCCGAGCCGCCGCAAGAGCTCCGCACGGGAGACGCGCGGCGGATCGTCGACGAACTCGGGGGCGACGCTGATCGGGAACGGCTTCACGGACGTCGTGTGCTCGCCGCGCGTGACGGAGAAGCGCTCCCAGTCGATGCGCGCCTCGAGCGTGCGGTCGACCGTCTCCAGGAAGTTGTTGCAGTAGTACTGCGTGTGGAAGCCGATCAGGTCGGCGCCGAGCATGCCGAGCAGGAGCTCGCTCTGCCACGGGCAGATCCCGAACGCCTCGAAGTTCGGCCACGGGATGTGCCAGAAGATCGCGACCCGCGCGTCGGGGCGCTCCGCCTTGATGAGCGCCGACAGCGGGGCGAAGTGATAGTCCTGGATCAGCACCAGCGGCGACTCGGCGTCCTTGATCTGGTCCAGCACGATATCGGCGAACTTCTGGTTCACCTCGAGGTAGTAAGACCAGTCGTCGGGCCGGAACACCGGCCGCGTGTGCACGATGTGGCACAGCGGCCACAGCCCCTCGTTGGAGAAGCCGGAGTAGTACCCCTGCTCTTCTTCTTTGGAGAGCCACACGCGCCGGAGCGTGTAGCGCGGATCGTCGACCGGCACCCCGAGCCGGCCGCGTCCGTCGGCGGTCTCGCGATCGGCGTCGCCGCTGGCGTGGGCGACCCAGACGCCGCCGCAGGCGCGCATCACCGGATCCATCGCCGTCACCAGGCCGCTGGCCGGGGCCTGGGCGTGGATCTGGCCGCCCCGCCACACGTGGCTCACGGGCTCGCGGTTGGACACGACGACCAGGAGCCGGCCGTTGAGCTGCATCTGGACGAACTGCTTCAGCCGCTCCTCGGTCCAGATGCTCTCGCCGGCCAGCCTGAGCGCGGCTTCCTGCTCGGCGGCGGCCTGGGCCCGTTGCATGCTTCTCGCCAGACGCGAGACCTCGAGCGCGAGGGGACCGAACATGTTGGCGTCGATGACGTTGCGGGGCGGCGGGACCGGGCGTCCGCTACGGAGCGCGCGAGTCCACGACGAGATCTCCGCCATCGGCCGGGTGATGCTGAACTTCACGACCAGCGCGATGATGACCGAGATGACCAGGGCCAGCACGAGGAACCGCACCGCGTTGTAGGCCCAGCGATCCCACTCCGCGCGCTCCAGATGCGAGGCGTCCTGGAGCACGGCGATCGCGCCCACCGGCTGGTCGTCGGCCAGGAGCGGCGTCGCATAGATGAAGCGGGTGCGATCGCCGAGAACCCGGTAGCCCTGGGTCGGGGCGTTGCGCGAGATCGCCTCGGTCACCTCGGGCAGGGATGGCGGCAGGATCGCCACGATGTCGGGGGTGGCGAACCGCTGGGTGGCGAACCGGTCGTAGACGGCGATCCCGCGCTGCGACTGGCCGAACTTCCTGACGATCCGCTCGATGGCGGCCGGCGACTGTTTGGCGGACGACGCCTCGATGGCGTCGCTCAGCCCTTCGGCGATCAGCATCGCGCGGCGCTGCAGATCGCCGGCGAGCCGCCCTCGCTCCTCGCGGATCTGAAGATACGCGAAGACCCCGATGACCAGCATCACCGAGAGCCAGATCGCGCTGACGAGCCGCAGGGTGAATTTCATGTCTGGTCGATCGGTCTCGCGACGACGACCGTCTCAGTGTAACGCATCCCCCCAGGACCCGCAGCGTCTGACCCGCGCGCTCGAGCGCGGGCCTCGGGGTCGTCGAGCCCCGCCGGTCTACAAAGAATGGACGGGGAAGATGGTCCGGCGTACCGCGTCGACCTGACGCTGGGCGTATTCCTGTGCCCGCAGGCGGCGATGATCGGGGAGCGGCTCGGCCGGATCCCAGAGCGAGTCGGTCAGGAACCCGTAGCGCCGCGTATCGGCGGCGAACGAGACCGGGAGCGAGGCCGGAAGCTCGACGCCGTTCAGCACGGCCCACGCCGACGTCCAGGCCCGCGCGACGTTCGGCAGGTCGTAGCCGCCGCCGCCCAGGCACACGAGCTTCGGCGAGAGCTCCGCGATGCGCGAGACGGCGCGCGAAAATCCCTGGACGTCGAGCGCCAGGTGCGTCAGCGGGTCGGTGCGGTGCGAATCGATTCCGAGCTGCGCGACGACGACGTCCGGCCTGAACGCGCCGAACAGCGGCGGGACGACCTGCTCGAACGCGGGGAGGTAGATCGACGAGTCGGTGAACGGCTCGAGCGGGAGATTCACCGAGTAGCCCACGCCGGCGCCCGATCCCGC
>DASPZZ010000060.1:0-3152 GCA_035635995.1 Binatia bacterium
GCGCAGGTTCGCCGGCACCTCGCCGTAGAGCTCGTCGAGCATGATCTCCGTGAAGCCCAGGATCGCGTTCAGCGGCGTGCGCAGCTCGTGGCTCATGTTCGCGAGGAACTCCGACTTGGCGCGACTGGCCAGCTCGAGGCGGTCGTTCAGCCCGCGCAGCGTGGCCGACGCCACCCGCTGCTCGTCGTCGAGCCGGTGGAGCTCGCCGCTCATCCAGTTCATCCGCTCGGCGAGCGCGCCGAACTCGTCGCGGTTGGGCACGGCGATCGAGCCCCCGAATCGGCCCTCGGCCACCTGGCTCAGGAAGCCGTGGAACTGGCGCACCGGCAGGATGAACGACCAGGAGATCACGAACCCGGCGATCAGCGCGACCGCGACGGCGGCGACGGCGAAGCCGGCCATCTGTCGCAACGAGCGCCCCTGGGCGGTCGCGATACTGGCCCGGAGGCTCGCCATCCGCTTGTCCTCGGCGGCGACGAGCGAGCCGACCAGGGTCTCGATCTTCTGGTAGATCGGCTCCTGCCGCGTGCGTAGCGCCGTCATCGCGTCCGCCATCCGCCGGTCACGGACGGCGTTGGCGATGTCGGCGACCGTGGCCATCGCGTCGTCCTGCGCCCCGCGAATGGACTGGATCAGCGCGCGCTCCTCGGGCGGCGCGGCGGTCTCGAGCCGCGCGAGCGTGTCGTTGAAGCGGTTGTTCTCCTTCAAGATGAGGCCCACCGAGTCCTCGGACTGGGCCAGCAGGGCCATGGACGTGAAGTGCATCTGCATGGCGAGCGCGTGCTCGATCTGGCGCGACCATCCGACGCGCACGTGGGCCTGGTCGAGGAGGTTCGTCTGGCGCGTGGTCTCGGTGAGGGTCCGCAGGCCCACCGCGGTGATGGCGATGAAGAGCACGGTGATCAGGAGAAAGCCGGCGAGCAGCTTGACGTGCACCGACGCGCGGATGCGCGCGACGGCCCGGACCGGCGCGCCGATCGGCGAAGAGAGGAGCGCCATCACGGGCGACGCGGCTCGGTCGATGGCCGACGCTTCCTGCATGACCCCCGCGCGCTAGCGGGCGGGCATCTCCACGGTCACCGCGGTCGGATCCTGGTCGCCGACCACGACGTCCTTGGAGATCGTACCGAGTCGTTCTTGCCAGATCTTCAGGGTGTAGCGCCCGGCCGGCAGGCCCCGCAGCTCGAACTCGCCCGCGCCGTTGGTGAGCGCGTAGAAGGGGTGCTCGGCGACCACGACCCAGCCGCGCATCCAGGAATGCAGGTCGCACGTGACGCGGATGATCTCGGGGTGCGAGAACGAGATCGTGATGGTGCGTCCCTTCGGCTGCGTGCGGTTGAAGGGCGGATTGGCGGTCGGCGTGGCGTGCAGATTGTGCAGGAGGCGGTCGCTGTTCAGGAAGTCGATCTTGCCGCCCGCCGGAACGACCAGGACCCGGGGCGCGAACGCGCACTCCTTCTGGTCCATCGAGGTCGTGGACGGCAGCGCCTCGCCGCTGGCCGCCGCCGGCGGCTTGTCGAGCCACACGACGGCGCTCCGGATACCCCCCTGCGCCGACAGGATGAGGTCCTCGGGGTTCTTTTCCTTGCCGCAGACGTACTGGTCGATCGTCACGGCGAGCTTCTTGAGCTCGGGCGTCGTCCCCTTCAGAACGACCGTGCCCTTGATCGTCCCCGCCGCGGCATCGCGCGGCGTGGCCAGGCCGGTGACGAGCGTGACGGCGCTCAGGCCCAGCAGCATCGCTCGCAGGGTCGTCACCAGGGCTCTCATCTCAGGACCCACAGTGTACGACAGGTCGGGCGATCCTAGACCTCTTCGACGAGCGCGAAGCGCGAATCGGCGGCGCGGCTTTTCCTCCTTGACCGGGCTCGTCCTCCCGCGGTATCCGTCAAAGGCAACCGAGGAGGAACGCATCCATGGTGAGCCGGCGAGTCGTCAGATCCTACCAGGCGCGCTACAGCATGGGGGCGAACAAGGCGTCGATGTACGACCTCACGGACGCGATCGACGTCCACGCCCACGCCCGCGGCCAGGACGAGGAGGAGCCGATGCATGCCGCGCAGGAGGCGACGCGCGCCGGCATGAAGGCGGTCCTCTTCAAGAGCATCTCGCCCGGCCGCCCGTGGGAAGTGGCGCGCCGGCTCCAGGACGACGTCGACCGCTGGGCCGAGCGGGAGAGTCTCCGGCCGGTGAAGTGCTTGTCGGCCTGGATCGTCGGGATTCCGTTGAAGCCCATCGACTTCGCCGAGATCAAGGCGGCGGTGGAGGGCGGAATTCTCGGAATGTGGATGCCGCCGGTGACTTCGGCCTGGAGCATCTATCGCCTCGGCGGCCGCGGCGTTTGGTTCGACAAGGCCCGCCGCTACGACGACCCGGTCCCGCCAACGGCCTGGGAAGACGCGCGCAAGACCGGGATCTACGTGCTCGACGATCACGGCCGCTTGCTGCCGGCGATCCGCGACACGGTGCGCCTCTGCGCCGATCACGGGGTCGCCCTGTCGTTCGGCCACCTGTCGCCCCAGGAGATGGATGCGCTCGCCGAGGAGATCGGCGCCATCGGCTACCGCCGGGCGTTCATCGATCATCCCTTCAGCGAGGTGTTCGAGCTCGACGTGCCGAAGATGAAGCGCTGGGCGGACGCGGGCGTGCGCTTCGCGCTCACCTGGGATGAGCTGTCGCCGCTGCTGGGCGTGGATCCTCAGGACATGGTTACGGCGATTCGCGCGATCGGGCCCGAGCACTTCATGCTGTCGAGCGACGCGGGCATCCCGCTGCTGCCGCAAACGGTCGAAGCGTATCGCCTGCTGGCGGCGATGCTTCGCGCCTACGGCATGACCGAGGTCGAGATGCGGCAGCTCATGACGGGCAGCGCGAAGGAGATGCTGACCCTGTCCTGAGCGTCAGGCGCGGCGTCGGCGACGGGCCGGCTTCGGGCCGTCCTGGCCGCTCGCCAGCGCTCTGGTCCCGGCGACGGCTTCGGTGACCGTGGCACGCACGGCGCGGCTCGCAGCCGAGCCGATGCGGTCCGCCGCCTCTACCGCGCCACGCGCGGCCTCCTGCACCAGCGATCCGACGTCGGCGCCGAGGCGAACCGCCGCGTCGGCCGTGCCCTGGATCGCCTGGCCGGCCACACGGCTCACGTCCCCGCCCAC
>DASPZZ010000061.1:0-1872 GCA_035635995.1 Binatia bacterium
GTCCCACGTCCACCAGATGCCCCACGTCGGCTTGCCCCAGATCGACCCGGTCGCGATCGTGAGCCCGGTGAAGAGCACGCCGACCTCCGCCGACGCGTGCGCCAGCCGGTCGGCGCCGTCGAGCCGGCGCGCCAGGTAGACGATCGAGGCGACGAGCACGACCGCGAAGGCGAGGTACGCGACCCAGACGCTCGGCACGTGTAGATACATGATGCGCTGCACGTTGCCCTGCGTCACCTCGCGCGGCGCCACGTAGAAGGCCATCACCAGGCCGGCCGCGAGCGCCGCGAGCGTCACGCCACCGACGACACGAACCATGCCCGCCTAGCCCTCCAGCACGAAGTCGAAGGTGAGCACGCCCACGGCGACGAAGATGACGTCCGCGGCCGCCAGAAGCTTGAGCCAGTGCGCGACGCTCCCGAGGGGCTCACCGAGCAGCACCGCTTCGGTCGCCTTGACGGTCGCCAGCAGCACCGGAGCCTGAACGGGCAGGAGGAGCACCGGGAACAGGAGCTCGCGGGCGCGCACCTGCGAGGTCATCGCGGCGAACAGCGTGCCGACGGCGGCGAAGGCGACCGTGCCCAGGCCGATGACCACGGCCAGCGCCGGCAGCACGCCGGCGAGATCGAGGTTGAAGAAGATGCCGAAGAGTGCCACCAGCATGGCCTCGACCACGAGCATCAGCAGGAGATTGCCGGCGAGCTTACCGACGTAGATCGCGGACTTGTCTCCGGGGGCCAGGCGCAGCGCTTCCCAACAATCGTTCTCGCGCTCGACCACGAACGTGCGGCCGAGCCCGAGCAGCCCGGTCAGGATGAAGCCGAGCCACAAGAGGCCGGGCAGCGTGCCGGCCAGCCGCTCGCGATCGGGCCCGACAGCGAACTGGAACACGAACAGGAGCAGGAGGGCGAAGAAGAAGAGCGCATTGAGCGTCTCCTTCGACCGGCGCTCGACGAGGAGGTCCTTCCACACCACGATGAACGCGCGGCGCGCGAAGGTCACTGAGCGTCCTCCGTGTGCACGACGTAGAGCCGCTGCACGTCTTCCGCCGACAGCGAGCCCCGGGGTGTGTCGAGCGCGATGGTGCCGCCGGCGAGGATGGCGAGCCGATCGGCGACGGCGAGCTCGCGGCCGAAGCTGTGAGTCGTCGTCAAGATCGCGCCGCCGGACGCCTTGAAGGACGCCAGGTGCTCCTCCAGCCACTTCTTCGCGCGCTGGTCAAGGCCGGCGAACGGCTCGTCGAGCAGCAGCACGCTGGGCCGCGCCAGCACGAACCGCGCGAGCGACAGCCGCCGCTTCATGCCCGCCGAGAAGGTGCGGACCCGCTCGTCCGCGGCCCGCTCGAGCTCGACACTGGCGAGCGCCCCGGCGAGCGCGGCGGCGGTCGGGGAGAGCCCGGCGAGCGTGGTCCAGAATCTCAGGTTCTCGAGGGCGGTCAGGTCCTCGTAGACGTACGAGCCGTGCGCCACGAGCCCGATATGGGGGCGAGCCCGCTCGGCGTCCCGGGCGCAGTCGTGTCCCGCGACGGCAGCGGTACCGCGCGTGGGGCGCACGAGCGTGGCGAGAATCTTCAGCAGCGTCGTCTTGCCGGCCCCGTTGGCGCCGAGCATCGCGACGGCCTCGCCCGCGCGGACGTCGAGATCGAGGCCGTCCAGCACGCGGTGGTTGCCGAAGGTCTTGCGAAGACCGGTCACTCGGATGAGTGGGTCGGGGGACATCCCTTCGAGCGTTGATTGTCGCAGAGCCATCCGGGCCGGTCAAGAAACGGCCAGCTTGACTCGGGCGACCGCCCTGCCATAGTAAGTAACCACACCATCGTTATTTTGCGGTCACGCCATCTCTCGATAACCTGGTAGCGGGAGGACGCGATTG
>DASPZZ010000062.1:0-29700 GCA_035635995.1 Binatia bacterium
CTCGGTCCGGCGCTCCACAACGTGGTCATCGCGATCTCGATCCCGATCATCCCGCGGGCGGCCCGGGTGATCCGCTCGAGCGTGCTGACGATCCGCGAGATGCAGTACGTCGAGGCGGCGCGAGCGCTCGGCGTCCGGCACGCGCGAATCGCGTTCCGCCACATCCTGCCCAACACGATGGGGCCGTTCATCGTCCTCTGCACGGCCCAGCTCGGGAGCGCGATCCTGGTCGAGGCGACGCTGTCGTTCCTCGGCCTCGGCGTCCCCGAGCCGTACCCGTCGTGGGGCCGCATGCTGTCGGTCTCGGCCGCCGAGTACGCCCAGAAGGCGCCGCACCTCGTGCTCTTCCCGGGCATCGCGATCAGCCTCGCCGTCTTCGGCTCGAACTTGCTCGGCGACGCGCTCCGCGACACGCTCGATCCTCGCCTCCGCGGTAGCTGAAGCGTGACGCACGGGCCCGACCGATGACCCGGATCCGCGAGACAAGGAGGTGCGCAGATGGCTGACACGAGGCTCGCCTGGCTGCCCGCGACCGAGCTGGCGGCGCTGATCAGGAAAAAGAAGGTGTCGCCCGTGGAGGTCGTCGACGCGGTGCTCGATCGCATCGAGAAGGTCAACCCCCGGCTGAACGCGTTCGTGACGCTGACCGACGAGCAGGCACGACGCGAGGCGAAGGCCGCCGAGCGGGCCCTCGGCAAGCGGGGCGCACGGCTGGGCCCGCTCCACGGCGTGCCCTTCTCGGTGAAGGACCTCGTGATCACCAAGGGGGTGCGGACGACCTTCGGCACGCCGTTCTATCGCGACAACGTCCCGGCCGAGGACGCGCCGATGGTCGAGCGCATGAAGGCGGCGGGCGGCATCATGCTCGGCAAGACCAACACGCCGACCTTCGGCTGGATCGGCGCGACCCACAACCTCGTCTTCGGGATCACTCGCAACCCGTGGAACACCGAGCGCACGCCGGGCGGCTCGAGCGGGGGCGCCTCGGCGGCGGCGGCCGCGGGCTTCGGGCCACTCCATATCGGCACCGATGGCGGCGGCTCGATCCGGATCCCCGCTTCGTGCGCCGGGATCTTCGGCCACAAGCCCTCCTACGGGCGCATCCCCACCCATCCGGTGTCCGGTGCCTGGAGTCTCTCGCACATCGGCCCGCTGACCCGTACGGTGGCCGACGCCGCGCTGATGCTGACCGTCTGCGCCGGCCCCGACGAGCGCGATCAGTACTCGCTGCCCGGTCCCCGCGTGGATTATCTGAAAGCGCTGCGCGGTAGCCTCAAGGGCCTGCGCGTCGCCTACACGGACGACCTCGGCTTCGTGGAGGCGGTGGACCCGGAGGTGCGCGCGTCGTGCGCGAAGGCGGCCCGGGCGTTCCGCGAGCTCGGCTGCCGCGTCGAGGACGTCAAGCCGGGCTGGCCGTCACCGCGCGAGGCGTGGGGAGAGATCTTCTGCGGCGGCATCGCGACGCGAATGGCGCCGTATCTCGATCGACGCAGCGACATCGAGCCCGGGCTCTACCGGATCATCGAGACGTCGCTGAAGAATCCGCCGACGAAGTACGTGCAGGCGTGGTTCGACCGGCTCGCCTGGTGGCAGCATCCGCGCGCGTTCTTCGAGACGTACGATCTCCTGCTGACGCCCACGATCGCGTGTCCGCCGTTCGCGGTGGGACTCGACAACCCCACGGCGATCGCCGGAAAGCCGGTCGAGCCGTACGCGTGGATCCCGTTCACGTATCCGTTCAACATGACGGGCCAGCCGGCCGCGTCGGTGCCGTGCGGCTTCACGAAGGACGGGTTGCCGATCGGGCTGCAGATCGTCGGCCGCCGGTTCGACGACGCGACCGTGCTGCGCGCGTCGGCGGCCTTCGAGCGCGCCCGCCCGTGGGCCCAACACCGTCCGGTGCTGGAGTAGGGCGGTGGAGCGGCTCCTGTTCATCGTGTCGCAGGGGCGGCGAGAGCTCTACGACTCGCTGCGCGTCGTGCTCGGGCAGGAGCGGGGTGTCGAGGTGATCCTCGACCGGCGGGTCGTGAAGCGTCGCCGCCACGAGGCGCCCCCGCCGACGGAGCGCCGCCGCTACGGGCGTCGGGGGCGTCACCTCGAGGACAGCGAGATCCAGATCCGCGGCTGGACGGTCGTGCGCCTGCCCTGAAGCATGTGGCAATGGACGGTGCGGCGCGCGACGGCGCGGGGCGCGCTGAGGGTGGGCCGGCCACTCGAGCTCGTCGCGGTGGAGCCGGAGAGATAGGCCTCGAGGATCTCGCTCCGTGGCTCCAGCGACTCGGCGAGCCGCGCCCGCAGCGTGCGATCGTTCGGCGTCACGATGCTCCGAGGCTCGCACGAATGCTGGCGGGTAGCTCAAGAGAGAGACCTGCCCGCGAGCTCACTTCAGCGGGCGACATCCGGACTCGGCGACGGCCTTCTTCTTTCGCGCGGCCGCCTGCTCGTCGGTCCACTTCTGACCGTAGACGAGCCAGTGCCTGGCGCGCTCGTGGTCCACGATGCGCTCCTGGCGCTCACAGCTTGCCAGCCACTTCGCCTGCTCCGCGTCTCGAGCGTCGACCGCGTCCTTCCGCTCCTGGATGCGCTTCTCGCGCTCCGCGACGTCGCGGACGCCCTTGCGCGCCGCAGATTCGGCTCGTGGTCCCGCCTCCTGCTGTTGCAGGCTTCGGTATTCTTGGTCCATCTTCTCGATCTGCTTCTCCCGCTCCTCGCGGCGCCGCTTGTACTCGAGCTCGCGAGCCTGCCGGCCGTGCCAATCGTTACCAACCGACGTCACCGGCGGCATGCGCAAGTCCGAGTCCGGCACCTTCGCGCTCGCGCGGTACTCGGGGGGCACCTGGTCCAGGGTCCCGACGTAGTGGGCGACGCCGTTCGAGTCGAAGTAACGGATCATGTCCACGATCTCTTCGGCGCGCGCGAGACTCGGGAGCAGGATCACCGCCAGCGAGGCGCCGAGGATCACGAGCCATTTGGCGATCGACGCCATCGACCGCTTCGGCAGCGGCCCGCGGACGCAGGACCTCGATGTGCTCGTGCTCGGCTCCATGTCGGTCCTCCTTTCCGCTCAGCGCGGCCGGGTATCGGGATGGCTCCACCGGGTGGCCGCCGTCGTCCACACTTAGGGGGAGCAAGCCGCGTGCCCAGCATGGGGCCTCGTAACTTCGTGGGGTTACAAGACGGCCGCCGATTGGGGTGGACGACAATGAGGCACTTTGGAAGTTGTAGTCCGTCAACCCCGTGCACGGATTCAGACACTGTGAAGAACTCTGGACATTGACGAGGCGCCTGGTCCCGGGGACGCTGCCTTCGTGCACCTCGCAGACCTGCTCGTCGCCATGGCCATCTTTGGCGGTGTCTCGGCCGCCATGTTCACCCTTCTCCAGGAAGGCCTCCGTGTCTATGCGGTCGGCGCCTCACGCGCCGAGTCCCAGCAGAGCGGGCGGATCGCGCTCGAGCGCCTGGCGGGAGAGATCCGGACCGCGGGCCTCGGCCCGCATCCCGCCACCTTCGCCGCGATCTCGGTGGCGGAGCCGACGCACATCGTCCTTCATCGCGACCTCGACGGCGACGGTGTCGTCGCCGGGTCCGGCGAGACGATCGCCTGGCGCCTGACGGGCAAGACGCTGCGCCGCGACGCTGGCGGCGGCGCCCAGCCGATCATCGACGGCGTCAGGAGCTTCGCGCTCGAATACCTGGACGCCTCCGGCGGCCCCGTCCAGACTCCGGATGAGGTCCGGAGCGTCGTGATCACGCTGGTGACCGAGGCCGCCTGGGATCTTGCCGACCGCTCCGTCGTGACGAGCTTCTCGACCCAGGCGCGCCTGCGCAATCGCTGACAGCGGCGTACAGAGAGGTCCCCCAGCAAGGCCAAGGGTGCTACCAGTCCCGCTCCTGACCTAGGGGTCCACCCCCGTCCAGAGGCATCTCCCCCCCTCACTACCATCCCGGGGGGCAAAGTGGGGGAGTTCACACCACCAGTCGACTAACCATACCTTGGCCTAATTCCGCTCAAAATCGGATGTTTTACCCTTGACACGAGCTTTCGTGTAACGCTAATCTCGATTTCTAAGTGGGACAAAGTGGGATGAAGATCTAGATTGCTGTCGCCGGATTCCGGATATGTTTAGAGGACGGTACCAGCACACGATCGATCCGAAAGGGCGCCTGAGCGTGCCGGCGAGATTCCGGGACGCCCTCGCGCAGTACGACGGCGCGCTGGTCGTCGTCCCGAACGATCACTGTCTCGAGGTCCACCCTCTGGAGGAGTGGCAGCGGATCGAGACGAAGCTGCGCGAGCAGTCGATCTTCAACCCGGAGGTGCGCGAGCTGAGCCGGCTCTACATCTCGCGCGCCAAGGACGTGTCGCTCGACGCGGCGGGCCGCGTGCTCATCCCGCCGGACGCGCGGGACCAGGCGGGGCTCGCGAAGGAGGTCACGCTCGTGGGCGGGGGCTTGCCCCAGTTCGAGGTGTGGGATCGCGGCCGGTTCGAGGAGTACGAGCGCACGCGCGCGGACCGGCTGCCGTCGCTGTTCGAGAGGCTGTCGAGTCTGGGAGTGTAGCGGTTCACGTTCCGGTGCTCGTCGACGAGGTCGTCTTTCTCTTGCGACCGCGCGACGGGGGATGGGTGATCGATGCGACGGTGGGAATGGGCGGTCACGCCGAGGCGATCTTGAGCGCGGGCGGCAGCTCCGTGAGCCTCCTCGGCCTGGACACGGATCGCGAGGCGCTGGCGCGGGCGGGCGAGCGCCTGGCGCCGTTCCGCGACCGCGTCGCGCTCGCCCACTCGAGCTTCCGCGACCTCGCGCGGGCCGCCGCCGAGCAGGGGATCGATCGCGCCCGCGCGATTCTCCTGGACCTCGGCCTGTCCTCCTGGCAGCTCGAGCAATCGGGCCGAGGCTTCTCCTTCCAGGGTGACGAGCCCCTGGACATGCGGCTGGATCCCTCGACCGGGGAGACCGTCGCCGCGCTGGTGAATCGCCTCCCCGAGCCCGAGCTCGCGCGTCTCATCTTCGAGTACGGCGAGGAGCCCTACGCCCGACGGATCGCGCGGGCTATCGTCCGCCGCCGACCCCTGGCGCGGACCGGCGACCTCGTGGCGGCCGTCCGCGGCGCGGTGCCCCGCGCGGCATGGCCGCGTCGCCTCCATGTCGCTACGCGCACGTTCCAGGCCCTGCGCATGGCGGTCAACGATGAACTCGGCGCGCTCAGACAGGCACTGGCCCAGGCGCCCGTCCTGCTGGCGCCCGCTGGCCGCCTGGGCGTCATCTCGTTTCATTCGGGCGAAGATCGCATCGTGAAGCAGACGTTCCGAGCTCTTGAGCCGGCGGGGTTCGCCGAGCTCGAGCCGTCGCCGCGACAGCCCACGGACGACGAGGTGCGGGAGAACCCCCGCGCCAGGAGCGCGAAGCTGCGCGTGCTGGAGCGGCTCCCATGAAAAAGGACCAGCGGCTTCATCGCGAACCAGACCCACGCGTGCGGCGCTCGCTCGTCGTGGCCCTCGCCACCTCGGCGCTGCTCGTGGCCGGCGCGCTCACCGTGGTCGGGGTGCGGGTCGAGCAGGTCCATCTCGCCTATCGGCTCGACGCGGTCCAGAGCGAGCGCGGGCGAGCCCAGGAGCGGATCCGGCAGCTCGAGATCGAGGTGGCTACGCTCCGCTCGCCGAGCCGCATCGAGGCGCGCGCCCGGCAGATCGGCCTCGTGGCGCCGGCGCGGGATCAGATCCGGCTGGCGAAGGAGTACGTGGCCGGCGGCACGGGCCTGGCGGCAGTCCGCAGTCGCGCAGCGTCCCTCGGCGCCCCGAGGTCCCCGGCCCAGTGAAGGACCCGGCCGTCCGGACGCGGGTCCTCATGCTGGCGGCGATTCTCGCCATCGCGTTCGGCGGCCTCACCGGTCGTCTCGGCTGGCTGATGATCGTCAAGCACGGCGAGCTGACCCAGCTCGCCGAGCGGCAGTACTCCCGCACGGTCGTGCTCCGCGCTCAGCGCGGGCCCATCGTCGACCGCCAGGGCGGCGCGCTCGCGACGTCGACCGGGACCGAGTCGCTCTTCGTTCAGCCGCGCAGCGTCGGCGACCCGGTCCGCGTCGCCGCGCGTCTGGCGCCGGTCATCGGCCTGCCGGAGCCCGAGGTTCACGCCTTGCTGACGAGCGCCCGGCCCTTCGTGTGGCTGCGCCGGAAGCTGCCGCCCACCGTCGCCGAGCAGGTCAGGACGCTTCGCGAGCCAGGGCTCGGGTTTCTCCCGGAGCCGCTTCGGCTGTATCCGAACCGCGAGCTGGCCGCGCACGTCCTCGGCTTCGAGGGCGCCGAGGGCGGGCTCGAGGGCGTCGAGCGCGCCTTCAACGACGACCTGGCCGGCGTGCCGGGCAAGGCGATCGCCGGCCGAGACGCGCTCGGCCGTGAGGTCGCGGCGCAGCACGTGCTCCAGGCGCCGCAGCCCGGCCACGGCGTGATGCTGACCATCGACCGCACGATCCAGTACATCGCGGAGCGTGAGATCGACGCCGCCTATCGGCGGACGCACGCGAAGGCCGCGATGGCCGTGGTGCTCGAGCCGCGCACGGGCGACATCCTCGCGATGGCGATGCGCCCGACGTTCAACCCGAACACCTTCCTCGACGTGGCGTCGGCCGACCAGTGGCGCAACCGCACGGTGACCGACCCCTTCGAGCCGGGGTCGACGTTCAAGGCGATCCTCGCCGCCGCGGCGCTCGAGGAGGGCGTCGTAAGGCCCGACGACCAGATCTACGCCGAGAACGGCAAGATCACCGTGGCCGGAACGACGATCCGCGACTGGAAGAAGTACGGCTGGCTCACGTTCGCCGAGGTGCTGCAGAACTCGTCGAACGTCGGGTCGATCAAGGTGGGGCTGTCGCTCGGCCGCGAGCGCTACCACCGGTACATGAAGGCGTTCGGCTTCGGCGCGCCGACCGGCGTGGGCCTCGCCGGCGAGAGCCGGGGCCTCCTGCGCGACCCGCAGCGCTGGTCGCTCCTGTCCTTGCCGACGATGTCGATCGGCCAGGAAGTGTCGGTGACGGCGCTCCAGCTCGTTGCGGCGTTCGGCGCCATCGCGAACGACGGCACGCTGATGCAGCCCCGGCTGGTACGGTCGACGTTCGACGCCGAAGGAGGGGAAGCACGCCGCTTCGAAGTCAGGGCGGTGCGTCAGGTCGTCTCCCCGACCACCGCACGGACGCTCTCGAGCTTGCTCGCCCGGGTCGTCGAGTCGGGCACCGGTCGCTTCGCGGCCATCCCCGGGTACTCCGTCGCCGGCAAGACCGGCACGGCCCAGAAGCTCGACCCCGCGACGCGGCGCTACTCGCACGCCCCGGGCGTCCTGTCGTTCGTCGGCTTTGCGCCCGCCGACGAGCCGCGGTTCGTCATGCTGGTCCTGCTCGACGAGCCCAAGAACGAAAAGTGGGGCAGCGAGGCGGCGGCGCCGATCTTCAGCTCGATCGGCCGCGAGATCCTTCGCTACCTCGAGATCCCGCCGCGTGATGCTCAGCCCGTGCAGATCGTCACCGGCCCGCCCGGCGAGTCCGCCGGAATGGCGCGGGTGAGGCTCGTGAGCACGGCGGAGGCGGTGGAGCCGGACGGGACCAGGCGGATGCCCGACCTCGGCGGGAAGACCCTACGCCAGGCCCTCGAAGCCCTCGAGCCGCTCCGCGTCGAGGTGCGCCTGGCGGGGCAGGGACGTGTCGTTCGCCAGGCCCCGGCGCCGGGCGAGCCGCTCGAGCCGGGCGCCGTCACCCGCCTCACGCTGACGCACGCGTCAGGAGGTACCAGGTGACATGTCTGGAAGGGGCACGGCCATGAGCGACCTGCTCGCGGCCCTCCCGGAGAAGCGGGTGATCGGCGAGCCGCCGCGCTCGGTGTCGTCCATCGCCGGCGACTCTCGTCGCGTCGAGCCGGGCGGGTGCTTCGTCGCGATCCCGGGGTTCAAGCAGGACGGGCGCCACTTCATCCCGGACGCCGTCCGGCGGGGCGCGGCGGTCGTCGTCACCGAGGGCGAGCCGGTCGCCGGCCTCCCGGTGGCCCAGGTGCTCGTGCCGTCGGTCCGGGTGTCGCTCGCCCGGCTGGCGGGCGCCTTCTACGGTCACCCGTCGCGTCAGCTCTCGCTCGTCGGCATCACCGGGACCAACGGCAAGACGACCACGTCGTATCTGGTCGAGGCCTTGCTGCGTTCCCGCGGTCTCGCCACCGGCGTGATCGGCACGATCCAGTACGTGCTGGGCGACGAGACTCGACCGGCCGGCCAGACGACGCCGGAAGCGCTCGAGCTCCAGGCGATGCTCGCGCACATGCGCGACCGCGGGGTCCGGGGCGTGGCGATGGAGGTGTCGTCGCACGCGCTGGCGCTCGCCCGCGCCGACGGGCTCGCGTTCGACGTCGCGGTCTTCACGAACCTGACGCAGGACCATCTCGATTTCCACGGAACGCTCGAGAGCTACCGGCTGGCCAAGCGCCGCCTGTTCGAGCTGCTCGCCGAATCGCCGAAGCCCGCGCGCACCGCCGTGATCAACGCGGACGATGCGGCGGGGGCGACGATGGTGCGCGGGCTCGACCTGACCGTGCTCACCTTCGGCCTCGGCGCCGCCGCGCGTGTCAGAGCCCTCGACCACGAGTCGTCGCTCGAGGGCATCCGGATGACGGTCGAGACGCCGCACGGCCGCCAGGCGCTCACCTCGCCCCTCATCGGGGAGCACAACGTGATGAACCTGCTCGGGGCGGTGGCGACCGGGCTCGCGCTGGGCCTCGAGCCTCCCGCCATCGCGGCGGCGCTCGCGGCGGTCGGCACCGTGCCGGGCCGCTTCGAGCAGGTCCAGGCCGGCCAGCCGTTCCTCGTGGTCGTCGACTACGCCCACACCCCGGACGCCCTCGAGCGGGTGCTGACCACGGCGCGGAAGCTGACGCGCCGCCGGCTCGCCGTTGTCTTCGGCTGCGGCGGCGACCGCGACCGCGGCAAGCGGCCGATCATGGGCGAGATCGCCGCGCGCCTCGGCGACCGCGTGTGGGTGACCTCCGACAATCCCCGATCGGAGCGGCCAGAGGCGATCATCGACGAGATCGTGGTCGGCGTGCGCCGGACCGGGGCGGGCTCGAGTCGCTACGCGACGGAGCCCGACCGGGAAGCCGCCATCCGGGCCGCGCTCGCCTGGGCCGAGGCCGGCGACACGGTGGTCATCGCCGGGAAGGGTCACGAGACCTATCAGATCGTCGGTGCCGACGTGCTCCCGTTCGACGACCGCGACGTCGCGCGGCGAATCTTGTCGGGGCACCGGACCTAGGAGCGACCGTGCCGCCATTCACCGTGCAGGACATCGTCCGCGCCACCCGGGGCGCGCTGGTCGCCGGCGACCTCGGCGTGCCCGTCACGGGCGTGGCCATCGACTCGCGCTCGCTCGGCGTCGGCGAAGCCTTCTTCGCGATCCGCGGCTACCGTCTCGACGGTCACGCGTTCCTCGCCGAGGCGGCCTCCCGCGGCGCGGCCTGCCTGGTGGTGCACACGCTGCACGACGACGTGCCGGCCAACGTGCCGCTGGTTCTCGTCGAGGACACGACGCGCGCGCTCGGCATGCTGGCCGCGTATCACCGCGCGAGGTTCTCGATCCCCGTGGTCGCGGTGACCGGCTCGAACGGCAAGACGACCACCAAGGAGCTGATCGCCGGCGTCCTCGGCACGCGCTGGCAGGTGCTGAAGCCGAGCGGGAGCTTCAACAACCAGTGGGGCCTGCCGCTGACGCTCCTGCGGCTCACGGCCGAGCACCAGGCCCTCGTGCTCGAGATCGGCAGCCAGCATCCGGGCGAGATCGCCACGCTCGCCGAGCTGGCGCGCCCGACCGTCGCGGCCGTGACGACGGTGGCGCACGCCCACACCGAATTTCTCGGCTCGCTCGACGGCGTCCGCGCCGAGAAGGTCGCCCTGGTCCGCGCCGTCGCGCCCGACGGCCGCGCCGTGCTCAACGCCGACGACCCGCGGGTGGCCGGGATGGCGCGGGACTCGCGCGCGCCCGTCATCACCTACGGCCGCTCGGCCGGAGCCGACGTGCGGGCGACGGGCGACCTCGTCGACGACGCGCGTGGCCTGGCGTTCACGCTCGAGAGCGCAGGCGTCCGGGCGCGCGTGACGCTCGCCTTCGCCGGACGGCACAACGTGACGAACGCGCTCGCCGCCGCGGCGGTGGGCGTGGCCCTGGGCTGGCCGCTCGACGAGATCGCCCGCGGCCTCGCCGAGGCGCGGCCGGTGGCGGGTCGCTGCGTCTGGCGCGACGCGGGCGGCGTGGGCATCCTCGACGACACCTACAACGCCAACCCGGTCTCGGTGCGCGCCGCCCTCGAGACGGTCGCGGCGCGCCGGGCGGCGGCGGGATCCGGGCGCCTGGTGGTGGTGCTGGGCGATATGCTGGAGCTGGGCAGCGTCTCCGAGGAAGCGCATCAGGAGATGGGGCGCTCGGTGGTGGCGGCCGGTGCCGACGAGTTCGTCGGCGTGGGACGTCTGGCGCGCCTCGCCGTCGAGACCGCGCGCGCGGCCGGCCTGGCCGGGGCGTACCACGCCACGACGTTCGAGGACACCGTAGCCCACCTCCTCAAGGGGGTCGCCCGCGGCGACGTCGTGCTCGTCAAGGGCTCGCGGGGCATGCGCATGGAGCGGGTCGTGGACGCGCTTGTGGCGCGCCTGGCCCGATGAGAAGGACGGATGCTCTACTACTTTCTCGTCCCGCTCGCGAAGGACCACATCGTCTTCAACGTCTTTCGCTACCTGACCTTCCGTTCGTTCATGGCCCTGATCTCGGCGTTCATCATCTCGCTGGTGATCGGCCCGTGGCTCATCCGGCGCCTGCGCGAGCTGCAGCACGGCGGCGAGACGATCCGCGAGGACACGCCCGAGCGGCATCGCACCAAGAAGGGCACCCCGACCATGGGCGGGATCGTCATCCTGACGGCGATCATCGCGACGACGCTGCTCTGGGCCAATCTCGCGAACCGGTACGTGTGGGTGGTGATCCTGGCGACCGCGGGCTTCGGGCTGATCGGGATCTGGGACGACGCGACCAAGCTGCGGACGCGGAAGGGTCTCCGGACGCGCGTGAAGTTCGGCGCGCAGCTCGTGGTGGCCTTCGCGGTGTTGCAGCTGGTCTTCTGGCAGCCGCCCAGCGCCTGGCTGCCGGTGCTGGCGATTCCCTTTTTCAAGGGCTGGCTCGTCAATCTGGGCTGGCTCTGGATCCCGTTCACGATCCTCGTCGTCGTCGGCGCGTCGAACGCCGTGAACCTGACGGACGGGCTCGACGGGCTGGCGATCGGCCCGGTCATCATGGCCGGCGCCGCGTTCGGCGTGATCGCGTACCTCACGGGCAACTTCCGGGCCGCCGACTACCTCAAGATCCTCAACGTGAGAGGGGCCGGCGAGCTGACGGTCTTCTGCGGGGCGCTGATCGGCGCGGCGATCGGGTTTCTCTGGTTCAACTGCCATCCGGCCGAGATCTTCATGGGGGACGCGGGCTCGCTGGCCCTGGGCGGCGCGATCGGCACGCTCGCGGTGCTGACGAAGGCGGAGCTGCTGCTGCCGCTGATCGGCGGCCTCTACGTCGTGGAGGCGCTCTCGGTGATCATCCAGGTCGTGAGCTTCAAGCTGACCGGGCGCCGCGTGTTCCTCATGGCGCCCCTGCACCATCACTACGAGCTCTCGGGGTGGCCCGAGCCCAAGATCGTCGTCCGGTTCTGGATCGTGTCGTTCGCGTTGGCCCTGCTGGCGATCACGACCTTGAAGCTCAGATGAGGGGCGCGTGAGCCCGCTGGACGAGGTGGAAGCGATGACCCGGGGTCAGGCCTACCTGCGCTCCCTCGCGGGCCGTCGGGTGACGGTGGTCGGCCTCGCGAAGAGCGGCATCGCGGCGGCGCGGCTCCTGCGCGCGGCCGGCGCCGACGTCGTCGGCACCGACGCCAGGCCGATCGGGGCGCTGGGGCGCGAGGCGGCCGGGCTCTCCGAGATCGGCGTGCGCGTGCTCGCGGGCGCCGGTGAGACGGCGGCCGCCTTCGCCGGCGCCGAGCTGGTGGTGGTGAGCCCGGGCGTCCCGCTCGATGGGGATCAGCTCGCCGGGGTGCGCGCCCGGCAGGTGCCGATCATCGGCGAGCTCGAGCTCGGCTGGCGGGCGACGGAGGCGGACACGATCGCGATCACCGGCACGAACGGCAAGACCACGACCACGGCGCTGATCGGCGCGGTGCTGGACCAGCAGCCGCGGCCCGTCCTCGTCGCCGGGAACATCGGCACGCCGCTCGCCGCGCACGCGCTCGCGTTTCCGGCCGACGGTCTCGTGGTGTGCGAGGTGTCGAGCTTCCAGCTCGAGACGACCGAGCTGTTCCAGCCGAGGGTCGCGGTCGTGCTCAACCTCACCCCGGACCACCTCGACCGTCACGGGACGTTCGACGCCTACGTGAATGCGAAGGCCCGGATCTTCGCGAATCAGACGGCGGCCGACTGCGCCGTCCTGAACGCCGATGACGACGCGACGCGGGCCCTGGCGGCCCGAACGCAGGCACCCGTGGTGTGGTTCAGCCGGCGCCGTGAGCTGGCGCACGGCGTCTTCGTCCGCGACGGGCGGATCGCGGCGAAGCTCAACGGCCATGTCGAGGAGATCTGCCCGCTGTCGGAGATCTTCCTGCGCGGCCAGCACAACGTGGAGAACGTCCTGGCGGCGACCGCCTGCGCGCTCTGGACGGGCATGTCGCCCGCGGCGATCCGCGGGGCCATCGGACGCTTCCGCGGCGTGGCGCATCGGATCGAGTGGGTCCGCGACCTCAAGGGCGTCCAGTACTACAACGACTCCAAGGGCACCAACGTCGCGTCGACCCTCCGGGCGCTCGAGAGCTTCCCCGGGCGGATCGTGCTGATCGCGGGCGGCAAGGGCAAGGGTCAGGCCTGGGAGCCGCTCGCGGCGGCCGCCCGCGGGCGGGTGGCGCAGGCACTCCTCATCGGGGAGGACGCGAAGAAGATCGGTGCCGCGCTCGCGGCGGCGGCGATCCCGGTGGCGTATTGCTCGTCGCTGCAGGCGGCCGTCGAACAGGCGCGCACGCTCGCGGTGCCGGGGGACGTCGTGCTGCTCTCACCCGCGTGCGCCTCGTTCGACATGTTCGACAACTTTGAGCATCGGGGTGACGTATTCAAAAAGCTCGTGGAACGGCTCGACTGATGTCGAGAGCGCAGCTCCGCAGCGGCGAGCATCGGGGTGACGTATTCAAAAAGCTCGTGGAACGGCTCGACGAGTGACGCGCCTTCACGAGCAGTTCGAAACGGTGGGGGGGTGTGGAGGAGGAGCGGCGCTCGCCCCCCCCCACCATGGATAAATGCCCAGGAAGCTCGCGCCCGACGTGTGGCTCTTCGGCGTCGCCGTCGTCCTCCTCTCGGCGGGCGTGGTGATGGTGTACTCGGCGAGCGCGATCGTGGCGGCCGACCGCTTCCACGACCCGTACTTCTTCCTCAAGAAGCAGGTCTTCTGGGCCCTGCTCGGGGCCGCGTGCCTGTGGACGGCGATCCGCCTCGACTACCACCGTCTCGAGGGGCTCGTGCTGCCGCTCCTCATCTTCGCGGGCGTGCTCCTGGTGCTGGTCCTCGTCTCGCCGTTCGGCCAGGCGATCAACGGCACGCGCCGCTGGATCCGGCTCGGCCCGGTGTCGTTCCAACCGGCGGAGCTGGCCAAGCTCGCGCTCGTCCTCTATCTCGCCGCGTTTTTCGCGCGCAAGGGCGAGGCGATCGCCGAGTTCCGGCGCGGGCTCCTGCCGCCGCTGGCGGTGGTCGGGCTCCTGGCCGCGCTCGTCCTGGCGCAGCCGGACCTCGGCAACTGCCTCACGCTCATCACGCTCACCTTCACGCTCCTGTTCCTCGCCGGCGGACGCGCCCGTCACCTGGGCCTCATCCTGGCCGCCGCGTTGCCACCGCTGGCGGTGGCGATCTGGGCGGCGCCGTATCGGCTGCGGCGCATCGTGGCGTTCATCGACCCGTGGTCCGATCCGCGGGGCAGCGGGTTCCAGATCATCCAGTCCTGGCTCGCGTTCGGGAACGGCGGGATCTTCGGCCAGGGCATCGGCGCGTCGCGCCAGAAGCTCTTTTACCTGCCGGAGTCGCACACGGACTTCATCTTCGCGATCATCGGCGAGGAACTGGGCTTCGTCGGCGCCATGACCATCGTCGCCCTCTTCGTCGTCTTGATCTGGCGCGGGCTCCGGATCGGGCTGCGGGCCCCCGACCCCTTCGGCGGGTACCTGGCGCTCGGGATCACCGTGCTGATCGCGACGCAGACGCTCGTGAACCTGGGGGTCGTGACCGGCCTCCTGCCGACGAAGGGACTGCCGCTGCCGTTCATCTCCTTCGGCGGCTCGGCCCTGCTCGTCACCATGCTCTCGACGGGAGTGCTCCTGAACATCTCCCAGCACGCCCATGTTTAAGCGCTACCAGCAGATCCATTTCGTCGGGATCGGCGGCAGCGGCATGTCCGGGATCGCCGAGATCTTGCTGAACCTCGGCTACCGGGTGACCGGCTCCGACCAGAAGCGCAACGACGCCGTCGAGCGGCTCGCCGAGCTCGGCGCGAAGATCTTCATCGGGCATCAGGCGGCGAACGTCGAAGGCGCCCACGTCGTCGTCTACTCGTCGGCCGTCTCGCGGGACAACGTCGAGGTCCAGGCGGCGCGCCAGCACCAGATCCCGACGATCCCGCGCGCCGAGATGCTGGCCGAGCTGATGCGGCTCAAGTACGGGATCGCGGTCGCCGGGACCCACGGCAAGACGACGACCACCTCGATGGTCGGCACCGTGCTGGCCGAGGGCCGCCTCGATCCCACGATCGTGGTGGGGGGCCGGGTGACGAGCCTCGGGTCGAACGCGCGGCTCGGCCAGGGCGAGTACCTGATCGCCGAGGCCGACGAGTCCGACGGCTCGTTCCTGAAGCTGGCGCCGACGATCGCGGTCGTCACGACCGTCGACGCCGAGCATCTCGATCACTACGGGAGCCTCGACGCGATCCGCGACGCCTTCGTCGCGTTCGTCAACAAGGTGCCCTTCTACGGCTCGGCGGTCCTGTGCCTGGATCAGCCGAACATCCAGCTCCTCATCCCGCGAATCGAGAAGCGGATCATCTCCTACGGCCTGGAATCGGGCGCGGACCTCGTGGCGCGCCGCCTGCACCTGGCCGGCATGACGAGCCGCTTCGAGGTCTTCCAGCGCGGCAGCCTCCTGGGTGAGGTCACGCTGCAGATCCCGGGCCGCCACAACGTGCTCAACGCCCTCGCGGCGGTGGGCGTGGGGCTGGAGCTCGAGATCCCGTTCGCCACTATTCAGAAAGCGCTGGCTGGATTCTCGGGTGTCCAGCGCCGCTTTCAGGTCCTCGGGCGCGCCCGCGGCGTCACGGTGGTCGACGACTACGGCCATCATCCCGCCGAGATCCGGGCGACCCTGGCCGCCGCCAAGGCCGGGTTCGACTGTCGGGTCGTGACGGTGTTCCAGCCACACCGGTACACTCGGACCCTGCACCTGCGCCAAGAGTTCCTCACGGCCTTCAACCTGGCTGACGTACTGATCGTGATGGACGTCTACGCGGCCGGCGAACCGGCGATCCCCGGCGTCACGGCCGCGGATCTCGCCGACGGGATCCGGTCGCACGGACATCGCGATGTCATTTATCTCGGCAGCGACCGCACGCGCATCGTCGAGCACCTCTGCGAGATCGCCCGTCGGGGCGACCTCGTGATCACGCTCGGCGCCGGCGACGTGAGCCAGCTCGGCCCGGAGCTGCTGAAACGCCTGGACGCGACTCGTTGACTGGGAGGTCCACATGCTAGGAGAGATCCGAGGGGAAGTACGGTTCAAGGAGCCTCTGAGCTTCCACACCTCGCTCCGCATCGGCGGCACCGCCGACATCTTCGTGGTACCCCAAGACGTGGACGACATCCGCCACGCGCTCATGTTCGCCGAGCGCGAGCAGCTGCCGGTCTCGGTGATCGGCGGCGGCAACAACCTGCTGGTCAAGGACCGCGGGGTCCGCGGCGTCGTCCTGCGCCTCGAGGGGTGCCTCGGCCGCGCCGAGTTCCACGGCGAAGAGGCGATTGCTGGAGCGGGCGTGAGCCTCTCGGCCCTGATCCGAGAGGCCGCCGCCATCAATCTCGGCGGCATCGAGTGCCTCGTCGGGATTCCCGCCACGATCGGCGGCGCCCTGGCGATGAACGCCGGGACGGCCGACGGCTGGATCGGCGATTTCGTCAGCGCGGTCTACTTCCTGCACCCGGACGGCTCGCTCGGCGAGTTCAAGCCGGCACCCGGCACGTTCACGTACCGGAACTTCAACGTGCCGCCCGGCGCCGTGCTGATCGGCTGTCGCCTGCGGCTCCATCGCAAGCCGCTGGCCGAGATCCAGAAGGAGATAAAGCAGCGGCTCAAGGTCAAGAAGTCGACCCAGCCGCTGGCGCTCGCCTCGGCCGGCTGCGTGTGGAAGAACCCGGCCGGCGACGTCGCGGCGCGGATGATCGAGAAGTGCGGCCTCAAGGGCAAGCGGATCAACAGCGCGGAGATCTCCTCCAAGCACGCGAACTTCATCGTGAACCGAGGCGGCGCGACCGCCACCGACATCCTGGCGCTCATGGACCTCACACGGGAGCGCGTGCAGGCTCACTTCTCGGTCACGCTCGAGCACGAGATCAGGATGATCGGGGAGTAGATGCCGAGCGGCCTCAGCTCCCCGAGAAGCCGCGCGTCGGTCCTCGCCGATATGGGCGAGCGATCGGCGTTCGTCGCCGGCCAGCGCGTGGCCCGGCCGCGGCGGCGGCGGCCCGGCCGGCGCGCCCGCTTGCGGCGTCTCCTCCGGGTCGTCCTGGCGATCGTCATGATCCCGGCGGCCGCCGGCGCCGCCGTCCACTGGCTCTTGACGACGCCGCGCTTCGCGGTGACGAGCGTGGAGGTGCGCGGAGTCTCCCGCGTGCCTCACGACCAGATCCTCGCGGTGGCCGCGATCCCGCGGGGCACGAACATCTTCCGGCTGGACACGATCGGCGTGACCGGCCGCGTGGAATCGCTGCCGGAAGTCCGCCGGGCCGACGTCGTGCGCGAGCTGCCGGACCGGGTCGTGATCAGCGTCGAGGAGCGGCGCCCGTTCACGCTCGTCCACAGTGGGCGCCTGCACTGGATGGACGAGGAGGGACGCCTGCTCGGCGCCTCGCCCGAGGCGGTGGCGCCCCCGATGCCCGTGATCAGCGGCCTGTCGGCGGACGAGCTCGCCTCCATGCGCACCGCCCCCGGGCCGAAGGCCCGCGCGGCGGTCGGGGTGATCCGCGCCCTTCTCCGGAGCGGTGGCGGGCTGACCGCCGAGATCTCCGAGATCGACATGAGCCGCCGCGAGGGCCCCGTCCTCTACACGCTCGACGGCGTCGAGGTGCGCCTCGGCAGCGAGGACTGGGAGGAGCGCCTCGCGCGTCTCGAGGGCGTTCTCGCGCAGATCGCGACGCAGGACGTCCGGACGGTCGACCTCCGGTTCCGGGACCAGGTGGTCTTCCGGCGGGGAGGCGCGCGATGAGACGCTCGAAGACGCCTGACCTCGTGGTCGGCCTCGACGTCGGCACCACGAAGGTCTGCGCGATCATCACCGAGCCCGCGCCCCGGGGCACCGTGAACGTCATCGGGGTCGGGACCGCGCCCTCGCGCGGCCTGCGGCGTGGGATCGTCGTCAACATCGACTCGACCGTCGAATCGATCAAGACGGCCGTCGGCGAGGCCGAGCAGATGGCCGGGGTCGAGGTCTCGGGCGCCTTCGCGGGCATCGCGGGCGGCCACATCCGCGGCGTCAACAGCCGCGGCGTCGTGGGGATCACCGGCAAGAACCACGAGGTGAGCGAGGCCGACGTCGAGCGGGTCATCGAGGCCGCGCGGGCCGTCAATCTGCCCCAGGACCGGGAGATCATCCACGTCCTGCCGCAGAGCTTCGTCGTCGACGACGGGGACGGCGTTCGCGAGCCCATCGGCATGTCGGGGGTGCGCCTCGAGGTCGAGGTGCACATCGTGACCGGCACCGTCACCTCGGTCCAGAACGTCGTCCGCTCGGTGAATCGCGCGGGGCTCGCGGTCCAGGACATCGTGCTCGAGCCCCTCGCGTCGGCCGAGGCGGTGCTGTTCGACGACGAGAAGGAGCTGGGCGTCGTCGTGATCGACATCGGCGGCGGGACCACCGACGTCGCCCTCCTCCGGAACGGCGCCGTCTGGCACACGGTGGTCCTGCCGCTCGGCGGAGACCACATCTCCAACGACATCGCGATCGGACTGCGCACGCCGACGGCCGACGCCGAGGACATCAAGAAGCGATACGGGTGCGCGCTGACGGCGCTGGTCCCGGCCGAGGAGACGGTCGACGTGCCGTCCGTCGGCGGCCGGAAGCCGCGGCAGCTCTCGCGCCAGCTGTTGTCGGAGATCATCCAGCCGCGCGTGGAGGAGATCTTCACGCTGGTGGCGCGCGAGCTGGCGCGGGCGGGCTTCCAGGACGCGGCGACGGCCGGCGTCGTCGTCACCGGGGGCACCTCGATCATGGAGGGCGTCCCCGAGCTCGCCGAGGGCATCTTCGATCAACCCGTGCGACGCGGCGTGCCGATCGGCGTCGGTGGGCTGGCCGACGTGATCGAGAGCCCGATCTATGCGACCGGCGTCGGCCTGGCGCTCTACGGCGCGCGCTCACGAGCACCGGGCGAGTTGGCCGGCGCGGCGAGCTCGAGCCCGATGGGCCGCTTCGCGCGGCTGGTGACTGGATTCCTGGGTGACATCTTCTAGGCCGGGTCGGGACGGGCGGCAGCCGCCCCTGTTCACGTCGGACGTGATCCGTTCACACGGCCGGAGGCGTACCTCCGGCGATCACTCACAGGAGGAACCGATGGAGAAGGATCGCGCGCGACGCCCGCTCTTCGAGCTCGAACAGACGACGCAGGCCGCGAAGATCAAGGTGATCGGGCTCGGCGGGGGCGGCGGCAACGCGGTGAGCCGGATGATGGCGGCGCAGTTCACGGGGGTCGAGTTCATCGTCGCCAACACGGACCTCCAGGCGCTCCACGCCTCGCCGGCGCCGGTCAAGCTCCAGCTCGGCACGAAGCTCACCCAGGGCCTGGGCGCCGGATCGAACCCGGACGTCGGCCGGGGCGCCGCGCAGGAAGATCCGGACCAGATCACGCGCCTGCTGAGCGGATGCGATATGGTCTTCATCACGGCGGGGCTCGGCGGCGGCACCGGCACCGGCGCAGCACCGGTCGTCGCGTCGCTCGCGAAGGACCTGGGCATCCTGACGGTCGCCGTGGTGACCAAGCCCTTCACCTTCGAAGGCCGCAAGCGGATGCTCCAGGCCGAAGCCGGTCTCGAGGCGCTCAGAGGCGTCGTCGACACGCTCATCACGATCCCGAATCAGCGACTGCTCTCGGTCGTGGAGCGCGGCACCCCGCTGATCGCCGCGTTCCGCGTCGCCGATTCGGTGCTGCAGCAGGCGGTGCAGGGCATCTCGGATCTGATCCTGGTGCCCGGGCTCGTCAACCTCGACTTCGCCGACGTCCGCACGATCATGTCGGGCATGGGCCTGGCGATGATGGGCACGGGCACCGGCAAGGGCGAGAACCGCGCCCTCGACGCCGCGCAGAAGGCCGTGGCGAGCCCGCTGCTCGACGAGACGTCGATCGAGGGGGCGCGCGGCATCCTGATCAACTTCACCGGCGGCGCCGACCTGTCGATTCACGAGGTCGAGGAGGCGGCGCGGATCGTCCAGGAAGCCGCCCACGAAGAGGCGCACATCATCTTCGGCGCCGTCATCGATCCGCAGCTCTCGGACGAGGTCCGGATGACGGTGATCGCGACGGGCTTCGCCGACAAGAAAGAGGCGGTCGGCATCGGCGGCAAGGTCGTCGATCTGCCGCGCGCTTCGCGCTCTGCCCCGGCGCCGTCGCCCGCGACGCAATGGCGCCGGCGGTTCGCCGATCCACGGGCTGAGGCTGAGGGCGCGATCGGCGATGGAGACCTCGAAGTCCCGGCTTTCCTGCGGCGTCAGGCGGACTAGGGTCACAGGGGAGCGGGCAGGGGCGGGGCCCGGGGCGCCCGGCACCGGACCGCTCCGTCACCCACTCGCCCGATCGCAGCTCTTCGAGCTGCGGACGGGGCTCGGGGGTCCCACTCCGCTGGTCCGGTGCCGGGCGCCCCGGGCCCCGCCCCTGCCCGCTCCCCTGTGACCCGCGAGTTCGTCATACTGAGAGACTGATGACTTCGGGGCTTGTCGGGCATGGGGAGCCGGCGGTGTACTTCACGTTTTCGTCGCTCCAGGCGGTGGGGTTGCCGCATGCGACGACGACGCGGAACTGTCCGGGGATCGCGTCGTTCGCCGAGCCGATCTCTCCCCAGGCGCCGCGGGCGCCGTTTCGTGCCGAGGCCTCGGAAATTCTGGGCGCGGCCGGGCTCGAGCTGAGCCGGGTGAGCTATGCCCGTCAGGTGCACGGCGCTGAGGTGGCGTGGGCGCCGGCGAGTGGGGGGTTCGCGGGCTCGGTCGACATTCTGGCCACCGCCGAGCGCGGCGTGCCGCTCGCGATCTTCACCGCGGACTGCCTGGCGATCGTGCTCTACGACCCCACGGTGCGGGTCCTCGGGCTCGCTCACGTCGGCTGGCGCGGCACCGTGCGGGGTACCACGCAGGCGGCGGTGCGGGTGGTCGGAGAAGCGGGCGGGCGAGCCGCCTCGCTCCGCGTCGCGATCGCGCCCTCGGTCGGCCCGTGCTGCTACGAGGTGGACGAGCCGGTCACGGCGGAGTTCGCGCGGGCTTTCGGAGAGCGCTGGCGCGCGTGGGTCAAGCCCTCGCGCGCCGGCCACGTCATGCTCGATCTCTGGTCGGCCAACGAGGCGCTCCTGACAGAGGCCGGGGTGGCGCCGACGTCGATCGACAACCCGCGCCTCTGCACCGCGTGCCATCCGGATCTCCTGTTCTCGTACCGCAAGGGCAATCGCGGCCGCCTCGTCACGGTCGCCGCGCTCCCCTGAGGCCCCCGGCGGCCTGTCACCCCCACCTCATCACCCCCACCCCATCGCCCCCCCCGGCGCTCTGCCCCCTGCTAGAATCACCCTGCGGCCATGACCGACATTCGTGCCAACCTCGAACGGGTGCGTGAGCGGATCGCACGGGCAGCGGAGCGTGCGGGCCGGCGCGCCGAGGACGTGCTCCTCGTCGGCGTCTCCAAGACCGTTGAGGTGGCGCGGATCCGCCAGGCGATCGACGCCGGCGTACCGGCGCTCGGCGAGAACCGCGTGCAGGAGGCGCGCGGCAAGGTCGCCGAGATCGGCCGCCCGGTTCCGTGGCACCTCGTCGGCCATCTCCAGACGAACAAGGTGCGAGACGCACTCGAGCTCTTCGACGTCATCCACTCGCTCGACCGGCTGGAGCTGGCGAAGGAGCTCGACAAGCGCGCGCGCGGGCGCGGCCGGGCCGTGGACGCGCTGGTGGAGGTCAATGTCGGCGGCGAGGCGTCCAAGGGCGGCGTGGCACCCGACGGGCTCTCCGAGCTCCTCGAGGCGGTCGCGGCCCTGTCCTCCGTGACGGTGCGGGGCCTCATGGCGATTCCGCCGGAGGCGAAGGAGCCCGACGACTCGCGCGTCTGGTTCCGCGCCCTGCGCAAGCTCGGCGAGCGCCACGGGCTCGCCGAGCTGTCGATGGGGATGAGCGGCGATTTCGAGGTGGCGATCGAGGAAGGCGCGACGGTGGTCCGGGTCGGCACCGCGATCTTCGGACCGCGCCCACCGCGACCTGAGCCTGGACCGGAGGAGCGATGACGATCAAGGGCCGCAGCGTCGGCTTCCTGGGCGCCGGCAACATGGGCGAGGCGCTCATCAAGGGGCTCCTCGAGGCGAACCTCGTACCGGCCGAGGCGATTCACGCGACCGACGTGCGGCTCGAGCGCCTCAAGGAGCTCGACCGCCAGTACGGCATCCAGGTCTCGTCGGACAACGCCGAGCTGGTCCGCCACGCCGACATCGTGATCCTGGCGGTGAAGCCGCAGATCATGGAGTCGGTGCTGAAAGAGATCGCGCCGGCGGTCACCCGCCGCAAGCTCCTGATCTCGATCGCCGCCGGCGTCTCCACCGCGAGGATCCGCACCGTGCTGCACAAGGACGCGCGCCTCATCCGCGTGATGCCGAACACGCCGGCCCTCGTCCTGGAAGGCGTGACGGCCATCGCGAAGGCCGAGGGCCTCGAGCCGGACGACCTCGACGCCGCCGGCGAGATCTTCAGCGCGGTCGGACGGGTGGTGGTCCTCGACGAGGAGCTGATGGACGCGGTGACCGGCCTGTCGGGCTCCGGGCCCGCCTACGTCGCCGTCGTGATCGAATCGCTCGCCGACGGCGGGGTGCGGATGGGACTCGACCGGATCACCGCGATGACCCTCGCGACCCAGACCGTTCTGGGTGCCGCGAAGCTCTTGCTCGAGACCGGCATGCACCCGGGCGCGCTCAAGGACATGGTCAGCTCCCCGGGCGGCACCTCGATCGCCGGCATCGCCGCGCTCGAGGAAGGCGGCATCCGCACGACCTTCATCAAGGCGGTGGAGCGGGCGACGCAGCGCTCGCGCGAGCTCGGGCAAGGGCCCAAGTGATGTTCATCATCAACTATTTCTTCGTCGCGCTGGCGAACCTCGTCAACGTCGTCATCGTCGCCTACATCTGGATCATCATCGCGCGGGCGATCCTCTCGTGGGTGAACCCCGATCCTTACAACCCGATCGTGCGCTTCCTGCACCGGGTGACCGAGCCGGTGCTGCGGCCGGTGCGCGAGCGGCTGCCGGCCACCCAGATGGGGCTCGACTTTGCGCCGATGATCGTGATTCTCGTGCTTTACTTCTTGAAGGAATTCCTGGTCCCGGTGCTGTACCGAATCGCCACCGAGATCGGCTAGGACGTCGGAGGCCTCGATGCGCATCAGCCCGCTCGACATCCGTCAACAGCAGTTCAGCGTCCGGTGGTTTCGGGGGTTCGACATCCACGAGGTGGATGCCTTCCTCGACGACGTCGCCGAGGACTACGAGACGGTGCTCAAGGAGAACGCGCAGCTCAAGGAGCAGGTTGCGACCTTCGAGGAGCGGGCGCGCGGCCTCGGCGAGCGCGAGCGAGCGCTGCAGGACACGCTGGTCACGACCCACCGGCTCGGCGACGAGATGAAGGCGACCGCGCGGCGTGAGGCGGATCTGCAGATGCGGGAGGCCGAGCTGCGGAGCGAGAAGATCATCGAGGAGGGTCGGGCGGAGGAGGCGCGGATCAGGAGCGAGATCCAGACGCTGCGCCGTGTTCGCCGCCAGCTCATCGAGGACTTTCGCGCGACGCTCGAGAGCTACTACCGGATGATGTCGGCCGAGTTCGGCGAGGACAAGGACGACGGCAAGGGCTGAGGGCACGCTCCTGTCGCTCCGCGTACAACCGCGGGCGTCGCACGATGAGATCGTCGGCTGGCAAGGCCTGACGCTGCGCGTGCGCGTCACGGCGCCGCCCGTCGACGGCGAAGCGAACGCCGCCGTCGTCCGCCTGCTGGCCGCCGCGCTCGGAGTCTCGCCTTCGTCGGTCAGCGTGGTCCGTGGCCTCCGCGGTCGTGACAAGCTGGTCAAGATCGCCGGAATGGACGAAGCGGGCGTTCGAGCCCGGCTGGCCAGGTCAAGATCGGGCGTATCGGACCCACGACCGGACGTCTCCGAGCCACAACCGAGCGTATCCGAGCCCCGATCGGGCGTATCGGAGCCGCGACCGGACGTGTCGGAGCGACGATCGGGCGTATCGGAGCCACAACCGGACGTGTCAGAGCGACGACCGGGCGTATCGGAGCCACGTGCACCTGTCTCAGGCCACCCTCGGTCCAAGGCGACCTCATGGACCCCGCTCCAATAACGACCATCGCACCAGTGCGATGGTCCGACGATCGGCTGGTCCTCCTCGACCAGACGCTGCTCCCCGAGCGCGAGGTCGAGCGCGGTTATCAGAGCTGGGAGGAGGTCGGCGAGGCGATCCGGGCCCTCGTGGTACGGGGAGCGCCCGCGATCGGCGTGGCCGCCGCCTTCGGCGTGGTGCTGGCGGCGCGGCAGAGCCGAGCCGGGACGTTCGACGGGCTGCTGATGGACGTCGAGACGGCGATCAAGGGGCTCGCGGCGACGCGGCCGACCGCCGTCAATCTGTTCTGGGCGCTCGATCGGATGAAGCGAGCGGCGGTCGCGTCGCGCGCGCTGCCTCTGGGCGAGGTGCGGGCCCGCCTCCTCGCCGAGGCCCAGGCGATCCGCGACGAGGACATCACCGCGAACCGGGCCATGGGCGCCCACGGGGCGTCACTGGTGCCGCCGAACGCGCGCATCCTGACCCACTGCAACGCGGGCGCCCTCGCGACGGCCGGGTACGGAACCGCGCTGGGCGTGGTGCGCGCCGCGCACGCGCAGGGCAAGGTCGCGCTCGTGTGGGTGGACGAGACCCGCCCGGTGATGCAGGGCTCCCGGCTGACCGCCTGGGAGTGCGTGCGCGAAGGGATCCCGCACCGGCTGATCGCCGACGTGGTCGCGGCGTCGGTGATGGCGCGCGGTGAGGTCGACCTGGTGGTGACCGGCGCCGATCGCATCGCCGCGAACGGCGACACCGCCAACAAGATCGGGACCTACTCGCTGGCGGTACTCGCCGCCCACCACCGCGTGCCGTTCTACGTCGCGGCGCCGTTCTCGACGATCGACCCCTCGCTCGCCTCGGGGGCCCAGATTCCGATCGAGGAGCGCGACGCGGCGGAGGTCCGGCGGGTCGGCGCGCAGCAGACCGCGCCGAGCGCCTCACCGGTGTTCAACCCCGCCTTCGACGTCACGCCGGCCCGGCTCATCGCGGCGATCATCACCGAGCGTGGCGTCGTCCGTCCGCCGTATCGTTTTTGACCGCCCGCGAGTATCACGACCGGACCGCCCACTCGCCCGCGTCGGTCCGCACGAGCGGCCACACGCTCGACTGGGACATCAAGCCGTTCGCGTTCAAGGTCTACACGGAGCTTCCGGCGACTCCGCTGCCGCGCGACCTCGATCCGCCGGCGCTCGATGCCCTCGCGGCCATCGCGGGCCCGGCGACGACGGCCGCGGCCCTCACGCTGGGCCAGCTCGCGGCGGTCCTCTACTACGCCGCGGGCGTGACGAGGAAGAAGACGTACCCGGGCGGCGGCGAGATCCTCTTCCGCGCCGCGGCCTCGACGGGCGCGCTCTACCAGACCGAGGTGTACGTGGCGGTGGGAGAGGTCAACGGGCTCGAGGCGGGTCTCTACCACTTTTGCCCCGGCGACTTCACCCTGCGCCGCCTGCGCGACGGCGACGTCCGCCAGGCGCTCGCCGCCGCCGCCGCGGACGAGTCGATCGCGAGCCGTGGGGCGACCGTCCTGCTGACCGGCATCTACTGGCGGAACACCTGGAAGTACCAGGCGCGCGCCTACCGCCACCTCTTCTGGGACTCCGGCACGATGCTCGCCAACCTGCTCGCGGTCGCCGGCGGCCTTGGGCTCGCCCCGCGCGTCCTGACGGGGTTCGTTGACGCCGAGGTGAATCGTCTGCTGGGGCTCGACACGGCGCGCGAGGTCGCCCTCGAGCTGGTCGCGCTCGGGCCCGCGACCGCCGCGGCGCCGGCGGGCGGTCCGCTCGATGCGATCGATCACCCGACGCTTCCACTGTCATCGGCGGAAGTCGACTATCCGCTGATCCGGGAGATCCAGGCCGCGTCGACGCTCGACACGCCCGAGGCCGTGCGCGCCTGGCGCTCCCGGCCGTGGGCCCGCGTCGGCGAGGCGCCCCCGTCGACCGCGAGCCTCGTCGCGCTGCCGACGCCGCGCGGCCAGGCGGGTCGCGGACTCGGCGAGACGATTCAGCGGCGCGGCTCGACCCGACAGTTCGGGCATATCCCGCTCACGGCCGAGGAGCTCGGGACGGCGCTCTGGGCGGCGACGCGGAGCTTCCAGGCCGACGTGCCGGCGGGCCTCGTCGACCTCTATCTCATCGTCAACGCCGTCGGGGACGTCCCGGCCGGGGCGTACTGTTACCGGCCGGCCGCGCACGCGCTCGAGCGCCTGGCCGCCGGCGATTTCCGAAACCGGTCGTCGTATCTCTGTCTCGAGCAGCCGTTGGGCGGCGACGCGGCCGCGGTCATCTACTTCATGGCTCGGCTCGACGAGCTCTCGCGAGTGTTCGGCGATCGTGGCTACCGCCTCGCGAACCTGGAAGCGGGTCTGGCCGGCGGCCGCGCCTACCTCGCGGCCTACGCGCAGGGGTTCGGCGCCTCCGGTCTGACGTTCTACGACGACCACGTGGTGGAGTTCTTCTCTCCGCACGCCGCGCGCAAGGACGCGATCTTCGTGACCGCGCTGGGCCGCTCGGGCGTGGGAGGCCGTGTTACCATCGAATCGAATCTGATCACGCCCAGGAGGCCGTCTGCATGAAGAAGTATCAGTTGATGGCGCCGGGTCCGACGCCCGTCCCGAGCGAGGTCCTGCTTGCGATGGCGCAGCCGATGATCCACCACCGGACCCCGCAGTACGAGGCGCTCTTCATCGAGGTGCGCGCCGGGCTCAAGAAGCTCTTCCAGACGAGCGCCGAGGTGGTGCCGCTCGCGTGCTCGGGCACGGGCGCGATGGAGGCGGCGGTCGTCAACACGTTGTCGGTGGGTGACCGCGTCGTGGTGGTCCGCGCCGGGAAGTTCGGCGATCGCTGGCTCGAGCTCGCCAAAGCGTACGGGCTCGACGTGATCGACCTGAGCGCGCCGTTCGGACACACCGTTGACGCCGGGCGGCTGGCCGAGGCGCTGAAGAGCCATCCCGAGGTGAAGGCCGTGCTCGTGCAGCACAGCGAGACCTCGACCGGCGTGCTCCACGACGTCCGGGCGTATGCCGAGGCCCTTCGCCGGCACGACGCGATCCTCATCGTCGACGCCGTGTCGAGCCTCGGCATCGCCGATCTGCCGATGGACGCCTGGGGCGTCGACCTGGTGATATCGGGCTCGCAGAAGGGGCTGATGCTGCCGCCAGGCCTCGGGTTCTGCGCGCTCAACGAGAAGGCGTGGCGAAAGGCCAAGAGCTCGACCTTGCCGAAGTTCTATTTCAGCCTCGCCGACGAGCTGAAGTACGTGGCGAAGAACGAGGTGCGGTTCACGCCGGCGGTGTCGATCGTCGTCGGGCTGCGCGAGGCCCTGCGACTGGTCGAGGCCGAAGGGCTGGCCAACGTGTTCAAGCGTCACGACCGGCTCGCGCGCGCCACGCGCGCCGGGGCCGAGGCGCTCGGACTCGAGCTCTTCGCGAAGGCCACGCCGAGCCCCGCGGTGACCGCCGTCGTCCCTCCCAGGGGCGTGGACAGCGAGAAGATCGTCGCGGCGTACTCGCAGAGCCACAACATCACGATCGCCGGCGGGCAGGGGGAGATGAAGGGCAAGCTCTTCCGCCTGGGCCACATGGGCTACGCCGCCGAGTTCGACGTCATCAACGCCCTGGCGGCGCTCGAGCAAGTGCTCGCCGATCTCGGGCAGCCCGTCGACTTCGGCTCGAGCGTCCGGGCCGCGCAGAAGATCTTCACCGAGAAATCGTGAAGCGGGTTCTCGTCACCGACGGCCTCCAGACCGTCGGCGTCGACGCGCTCCGCAAGCACGGCCTCGACGTCGACGTGTCCGGCGCGCTCGGCGAGCGCGAGCTCGCCGGCCGCATCGGCGAGTACGAGGGGCTCATCGTCCGCAGCGCCACCAAGGTGACGCGCCTCGTCATCGAGGCTGGTCGCCGTCTCGAGGTGATCGGGCGCGCGGGCGCCGGCGTCGACACGATCGACGTGGAGGCCGCTACCGAGCGCGGCGTGGTCGTCATGAACACCCCGGGCGGGAACACCACCGCGGTCGCCGAGCACACCATGGGGCTGCTGCTGGCGCTGGCCCGCCGCCTGCCTGCCGCCGACGCGACCCTCAAGGCCGGCCGCTGGGAGAAGAACCGTCTGCAGGGCGTGGAGCTCCTCGGCAAGGTGCTGGGCATCCTCGGCCTGGGCCGGATCGGCTCGGAGGTGGCTCGCCGCGCGCTCGGCTTCCGCATGCAGGTCATCGCGTACGACCCGTATCTGACGCGCGAGGCCGCCGAGCGGCTGGGCGTGGAGAGCGTCGAGCTCGACGAGCTGCTGGCGCGGGCCGACTTCCTCACGATCCACACGCCCCTCACCGCCGACACGCGGCACCTCCTCGGCGAGGCCGAGCTGGCACGGCTCAAGCCGGGCGCGCGCCTCATCAACTGCGCCCGCGGCGGCCTCATCGACGAGGTGGCGCTCGCCCAGGCGATCCAGACAGGCCGTGTCGCCGGCGCCGCGCTCGACGTCTTCGAGCAAGAGCCGCCGCCGGCCGACCACCCGCTGCTCAAGTTCGAGCAGGTGATCGTGACACCGCATCTGGGCGCGGCGACCGACGAGGCCCAGACGGCCGTCGCGCTCGCCATCGCCGACCAGGTCGCCGACGCGCTCCTGCGCGGCGTCGTCGTGAACGCCGTGAACCTCCCGGCCACCGACGCGGAGACGCATCGGGAGCAGGCGCCCTATCTCGGGCTCGCCGAGAAGATGGGACGGTTTCTCGCGCAGATGGCCGAGGGCCGGATGCAGGAGGCGCGGCTCACGTGCGCCGGCGAGATCGTCGGTCGGCCGACGGCGACGCTGACGCTGGCGTTCGTCCGGGGCCTCCTCGGCACGATTCTCTCGGAGCACGTCACCGACGTGAACGCCATGCTGATCGCCAAGGCGCGCGGGCTCAAGGTCACCGAGACCTCGACGACGGAGAGCTCGGACTACGCGAGCCTCGTCACCGCCGAGCTCCGCACCGATCGTGGCGTCACGTCGGTCGCCGGCACCGCCTTCTTCAAGCGGGAGCCCCGCTTCGTGCAGGTCGACGGGTTCTCACTGGAGGCGGTGCCGCAGGGCTGGATGCTCGTGTTCGCGAACCTCGACGTGCCGGGCGTGATCGGCCGCATCGGCACCCTCTGCGGCCGCTACGGGATCAACATCGCGGGGATGCAGCTCGGGCGCGAGCGCCGCGGCGGGCGGGCCGTGTCGGTCTTGAACCTCGACGATCCGATGGGCGCGGCTGCACTCGAAGAAATCCGCGCGATGCCCGACATCGTCCTCGCCAAGCTCGTCAAGCTCTAGCCTCGGGGTCTTGCGTCGGGGCGGCCGGCCGGTGCGGCCGGGGAGCGGATGGGGCCTGGCGCCGGGGGCCGCACGTACGCGAGCGGCTCCGTCACCCACTCGCCCGCTGCCGCAGCTCTTCGAGCTGCGGGCGGGACTCGGGGGTCCCACTCCGCCGATCGCGTAGGTGCGGCCCCCGGCGCCACCCGCCCGTTGCCCGGTCGCACTGGCCGGCCGACCCACTGATGCAAGGCCAAGCGACCGGCTCCGTCATCAACTCCGCGGGTTGCGTGGGCACAGCCCCGGCGTCAGCCATGCGTCGCCCCTGCGCACTGGCCGGCCGACCTGCCCACCAACGCTCCAGGCCGAGTGGGCTAGCGGGATCGGGGCGGGACGAATCGAGATAGAATGCGGGGTTGTGGGCAAGCTGAGGCTCTTCGTTATACGGCATGGGGAGACGGCGTGGGTCCGGGAGCGGCGCTTCGCCGGCTCGCGGGACATCCCGCTCACCGAGGCGGGTCGCCGCCAGTGCGAG
>DASPZZ010000063.1:0-6707 GCA_035635995.1 Binatia bacterium
GCTCCTCAAGGCCGACGAGAACGCGGGCACCGACGCGAACGTGAAGGAGCTCCGCCGACTGAAGCTCTCCGAGAACATCGACTTCTTCTGCGGCATCACCTCCAGCGGCAACACGCCCGCGCTGGGGCCGGTCGCCGAGGAGCTGAAGGTCCTCACGATGTTCGTCGACGGCTGCACCGACTTCCTTTTCGACAAGGCCGTGCCGAACCCGCACTACGTCTTCCGGCTCACCAACATCCAGTCGGCGGACGGCTGCACGACGGCGTTGGCGATCGCGCAGACGTGGCCCAAGTCCAAGCGCATCGCCCACATCCATCCGGACTACTCCTACGGCCGCAACGCGTTCGACCACCTGAAGATCGTGATGAAGAAGCTGATGCCGCAGGCCGAGACGGTATCCGAAGGCTGGCCGAAGCTCGGGACGACGGACTTCAGCTCGCACATCACCAAGGCGATCGCTTCGAAGCCCGACCTGATCGTGTCGTCGGTGTGGGGCGGCGACTACGTCGCGCTCTACAAGCAGGCCCTGCGCTACGGCATGTTCGACAAGGCGAAGTTCGCCACCACCCTGGCCGGCGGCGTCGCGCCGCACGCGCTCGGCAAGGATCACCCCGAGGGCATTATCGCGGGCGTGCACTCGAACTACCACTTCACGTACCCGAGCGGCGACAAGTGGCCGCTCAACAAGACCTTCGTCGAGAAGTACCACGCGCGCTTCAACGAGTACCCGAACTTCCAGGCCGAGGGCGCCTACACCGCGACCTACATGCTGAAGGCCGCCATCGACAAGGCCAACAAGCTCGTCGGCGGCTGGCCGGACGACGACGCGCTCGTCGCGATGCTCGAGGGCGCGATGATGGCCGGCCCGGCGGGCTACGTGTACATCCGTCCCGACAACCACCAGGGCTACAAGGACGCGATCATCGGCTTCAGCAAGAACGTGCCGGAGTATCCGTTCCCGATCCTGGATCCGGCGCGCATCATCACGATTCCGATCCGCAGCATCACGGCGCCGCCCGGCTGGCCCAAAGGCGAGCCTACGTCGACGTACACCTGGATCGACAAGACCTGGCCTGTGATCAAGGCTTAAGCTTCTGCCGGGGGCGGCGGCCCGGGGTGGGGGGCCACCTGGCAAGCGCGGCCGGCTCCGTCACCCGTTCGCCCGATCGCAGCGCTTCGCGCTGCGGGCGGGACGAAGGGGTCCCACTTCGCACGGCCGCGTTGCCAGAGGGCCCCCCGCCCCGAGCCGCCGCCCCCGGCCTCTGTTTCGCGTGATGACTCGACACCGGCTCGCCGCTTCGCTCGTGCTCGTCGCGGTCGTGGTTGCGTGGGCGGAGGCGGGGCATGAGATTCCTTACTATCCTTCGTTTTATCCGCAGGAGATCGTGCTGACGGTCGCCGAGCCGGCGGCGGCGGTGCGGCTGTTCGCGAAGAACGCGATTCATGCGTATGTCGGAGCGATGGCGGTGCCGAAGGGCGCCGCGGAGCTCGCGTGGTTCGAATCGCTCCGCGGATACGCCGTGCTCACGTTCAATCCGGCGAGCCGGGCGTTCGCGGCCGCGCGCGATCGGTGCGCGGCGGCGGCGCGCCTGGCGCCGGTATTGTCCGCCGCGAAGGAGTACGTCGTCTATCCGTATCCCGTCACGCCCTGGCACGAGGACTACGTCCACCACGCCGACCTCGTCGACGCCGCGAAGTCGCGCGGGCCGTCGACGGCGCCGGTCCCTCGGCTTCGCGTGCGCAAGAGCCTCGCCGGGATCGCCCCAGGCCCAACGTGGCGCCCCGCGGACGGCGAGTGGGACGCCACGCTCGAGGACGTGTCGCTCGCGGAGCTCCTTCGCGATGAGACCACGAAGCTCGACGGCTGGATGGGGCCGCCCTGGTTGAAAGAGGGATGGTTCCACGCCCACGCGCTGTCGGCGCGCGCCGTCACCGATCCGAGCGCGCACAGCGCGATCGAGGAGACGTTCGCTCGCCGGGTGCGAGGCGACTACACGAGCGCGGCCGAGCGGTTGAATCTCGAGCGCCGCCTGGTATCGCTCGTGACGCGTGGCTGCGAGCGGATCCCGATCGGCTACGCGCTCCGCCGCGAGGCGGTCAACGACAGCTACTCGGAGGGTGTGGAGAACGTCGGCTACGACACTCAGGCCGGGCTCGGCTCCGGAGTGTTCATGAGAACCGTGAAGCTGAAGGACTTCCCGTGGAACGGCTGGCTTCGCGTCGCGATGCCGACACGCCCGGCGGCGGCCTGGAATCCGGTTGCCGGCTTCACCGACGAGTCGGGCGCTCTCCTGTGGTCGGTGCTCGGCGACGCGGCGGTCCTGCCGGAGCCCTACGGCGTCGGCTGGCTTCCGAACCGCGTGCACGCCGTGGAGGTTTCCGGCCCCGTGGAGGTTCCGCGCGACGCGCTGGTGCTCGAGCCCTCGACGGGCGGGCGCCCCGCCGCGGTCGGATCGACGGCTCAGCAGCGCGTCACGTATCGCGTCGCGCTCTCGAAGTTCCACGACCAGACGAAGATGAGCGTGGCCGACGTCATCTATCCCTACGTCTTCGCCCGGCGCTGGAGCGAGAAGGATCGGCAGGTCGACCGCGCGACCGCGCTCCTGCGCGAGTGGCTCGCCGCCGTGCGCGTCGTGAAGGTCGACACCGAAGTTCGGGACTTCGGCGACCTGCAGGTGTTCCTCGAGACGCCGGTGATCGAGGTGTACCTGCGCCACGCCGCCGAGCCGGCCGAGGCGCCGGCGATCGCCCCGCCGTGGAGCTCCGTGCCGTGGCAGCTCCTCGTCTTGATGGAGGAGGCGGTGACGCGCCGGCTCGCCGCGTTCTCGGAGGACGAAGCCCGGCGCCGCGGTGTCGCGTGGCTCGATCTGGCGCGCGATCGAAAGCTCGTGGACGCGCTCGGCCCGATCGCCGAGAGCTTCGAGCGCCGCGCGTACGTGCCCGAGGCGCTGCGGGGTCTCGTCACCGTCGAGCAGGCCCGGCAGCGGTGGGCCGCGCTCCGCCGGTTCCGCCAGCAGAACGGTCACTGGCTCGTGACGAGCGGGCCCTATCGTCTTCAGAAGTGGTCGGGCGATTCCACGACCCTCGCCGTGTTCCGCGATCTCTCGTACCCGAACGTCGTGGGCTCGTTCGACCGCTGGGCGCTGCCCCGTCGCGCGTGGGTCGCCGCGGTCGACCGGCGGGGCGATCGCCTCGAGCTTTCGGTCGACGCGCAAACTCTCACGAAGTTCGAGCGGTCGTATAAGATCGTGCGGGAGCCGATGCGGCTCGAGCCCACCGGCGAGAAAACGCGCGACACCGTGGTGGTGCGGTGGACGGTGGTCGGAGCCGGCGACGAGGTCGTCGCGACGGGCCGCGCGCAAGACGTGGAGGGAGGTCGTCTGATCGTGGATCTCAAGGGCAAGCTGCCGCCGGGCGCGTACCGAATCTTGCTATCGCCGGTGCTCAACGGAAATTCCACGAACGCTGAGGTGAAGGTGATCTCGTACCGCGTGGCCGAGTAGTGGACGTCCTCCTCATCCATCTGCTCAACTCGCTCCTCTACGCGTCGGTCCTCTTTCTGATCGCGGGCGGGCTCAGCCTCATCTACGGCGTCATGCGCATCGTGAATCTGGCCCACGGCAACATCTACGCCTTCGGCGCGTACGTGACGGCCTGGGTCATCGGCTCGGTGGTGGCGGGGGCGTCGCTGCCGGTGTGGCTCGTGCTCCTGCCGGCGGGCGCGGTCGCCACCGCGGCCCTCGGCGCGGTCCTCGAGCCGACCCTGCTGCGGCCCTTCTACAAGCGTGCCGAGGAGTACCAGCTGCTCTGCACGTTCGGGCTCCTCATGATTCTCGAGGACGTCATGCGCTTCTTCTGGGGGCCCTATCCGCTCTCGGCCAGCGCGCTGTTCGAGGGCTTCGGGAGCGTGTCGGTGGGCGAGTCGATTTACCCGACCTACAACTTCCTGGTCATCGGCGTGGGTGCCGCCGCGGCCATCTTCCTCTGGGCGTTCATCTACCGGACGAAGTTCGGCGTCGTGCTGCGCGCCACCTCGCAGAACATGCGCATGGCCTCCGCCCTCGGCGTGAACGTCAATCGCGTCTACGTCGAAGCCTTCACGCTCGGCTGCTTCATGGCGGGACTGGGCGGCGCGATCATCGTGCCGAGCCAGTCGGCGGTGCTCGGCATGGGCGTTGACGCGCTTGTGCTCTCGTTCATCGTCGTCGTCATCGGCGGGCTCGGCAGCCTCGAGGGCGCGCTGGTCGGCGCGCTCATCGTGGGCTTCTTGCGCGAGGCCGGCATCACCTGGTTCGCCGAGATCGAGCTGGCGGTGCTCTATCTCATCGCCGCGCTGGTGTTGCTCGTGCGGCCGGCCGGGCTCTTCGGACGCCCATGAGCGTACCGCCTCCCGCGCCCCGCCTGTCCGTCTCGAGCACCCGACCCCTGCGGATCGCGGTCCCGATCGCGGTGCTGCTGGCACTCGTGCCGCTCGTCCTGCCGCCGTACAGCGCAATCCTATTAGCCTACGGGCTCGTGATGGCGATCGGGGCGCTCGGCTTCAACCTGCTCCTCGGCTACACGGGGCTCCTCTCGTTCGGCCACTCGGCGTATTTCGGCGTCGGCGCCTACGCGGTCGCGCTGATGGTCAAGTACCTCAAGGTCTCGTCGATGGAGCTCTTCCTGGTGGGCGCGATCGTCGCTTCGATCCTGATCACCGCGCTCTTCGGCGTCGTCTGCGTGCGCTACACGACGATCTTCTTCGGCATCCTCACCCTGGCCCTCTCGCAGGTGCTCTGGTCGCTCGCCTTCAAGTTCTTCTGGGTGACGGGCGGGACCGACGGGCTGCGGGTCCCGACGCCGTCGCTCTTCGCCGGGCTCGTGACCGGGGCGGGGGACAAGATCGCCTTCATGTCCCACGCGTACTACTACTACGTGCTCATCGTGTTCTGCCTGTGCGTCGCGCTGATGTGGGTGATCGTGAACTCGCCCTTCGGCATGGCCCTCCAGGCGATTCGCGACAACGAGACGCGCGCGCAGTTCGTGGGCGTGCGGATCTGGCCGTATCGCTGGGTGGCCTTCCTGGTTTCCGGCGTCTTCACCGGGCTCGCCGGGGCCTTGTGGGTCCCGCTGAACGGGCTCACGACGCCCGACATCATGCACTGGACGTTCTCGGGCGAGATCGTGTTCATGACGGTGCTGGGCGGGTTCCGCTCGTTCGCCGGGCCGATCGTGGGCGCCATCGTGTTCAACTACCTCAAGACCTACGCGGTGGGCTACACGGTCTACTGGCAATTGCTGCTCGGCGTCGTCCTGGTGGGGCTCGTGCTCTCGCTGCCCACCGGGATCGTCGGGACCGCCGGGCGCCTGCTGGCGCGTTTCCAGGGGAGGCACTGAGACGTGAGCTTGCTGGTGACGAAGGACCTCGTGAAGTGGTTCGGCGATACGCATGCCGTCGACCACGTCAACTTCACCGTCAAGGAGAGCGAGGTCCTCGCCCTGATCGGCTCGAACGGCGCCGGCAAGACCACGCTCGTGAACCTGATCTCCGGGCTCTTCCGGCCCGACGAGGGCCAGATCATCTTCCGCGACGTCGACGTCACGCACCAGTCCGTGCACGGCCGCATCAAGGCTGGGATCGCGCGTAGCTTCCAGCTCGTGAACCTCTTCGATCAGCTCACCGCGCACGACAACGTCGCGCTCACGATCTTCTCGCGCGAGGGCAAGATCGCCAACCTGGTCGCGCTGGCCGCGAGCGACTCCGCCGTCTGGGACGAGGCGCACGAGATCTTGAAGCTGTTCGGGCTCGAGGCCAAGGCGCGGATGCTGGCGGGCGGCGTCTCGCAGGGCGAGCGCAAGCTGCTCGACGTCGCCGTCGCCTACGCGCTCCGGCCGAAGCTCCTCTTTCTCGACGAGCCGACCAGCGGCGTCAGCACGCGCGAGAAGGCGCCCATCATGGATACCGTGACCTCGGTGGTGCGCTCGACCGGCATCTCGGCAGCGATCATCGAGCACGACATGGACGTGGTCTTCAACTACTCCGACCGGATCGTCGCGATGCACCAGGGCGCGATCCTCGCCGACGGCACTCCGGACGAGATCCGGCGGAACGAGACAGTCATCACGAACCTCATCGGCATCACGGAGACGCGCTGATGCCGGCGGCCACGCTCGAGCTCGATCGGATCAACACCTTCCGGGGGCCGGCGCAGATCCTGCGCGAGGTCTCGCTGCGGGTGGCCGACGGCGAGGCAATTTGCCTGGTCGGTCGCAACGGCGCCGGGAAGACCACGACGATCGACAGCATCATGGGGCTCCTGCCGGTGCGCTCGGGCCGGGTCGCCTTCCGCGAGCGGGACATCACGCGCTTGCCCCCGCACCAGCGGGCGCTGCTCGGCATCGGCTACGCGCCCGAAGACTGCGGGATCTTCCCAGACCTGTCGGTCGAGGAGAACTTCCAGATCACGTCGTGGATCGTGCCGCCGCGGGCGAATGCGCGTCGCGGGCTCGACGAGCGCGTCTTCTCGGTGTTCCCCGAGGTCAAGGGGTTCATGACCCGCCGGGGGCTCCATCTCTCCGGCGGGCAGAAGAAGATGGTCGCGATCACGCGGGCCATGTCGCTGGCGCCGTCGGTGCTGCTGCTCGACGAGCCGTTCGAGGGGCTCGCGCCGGTCGTGGTGACGCGGTTCATCGAGGCGGTGCGGACGATCAAGGCCATGGGTATTTCG
>DASPZZ010000064.1:0-2577 GCA_035635995.1 Binatia bacterium
GGATCCGCCTCCCGGCTCTCCACCGAGACGGCCTCGTGGGCGACCCGCCGGCGTTTCTCGGACCGAAAGTGATTCCGGCTCAGATTGGTCGCGATCGCGAAGAGCCACGCTCGGACGTTCGCGTCCGGGCCCAGAGTTCTGTAGGCCCGATAGGCTCGCAGAAACGTCTCTTGCGAGAGATCCTCTGCCTCCGCGGTCCGGGATGTGACCCTCCGGAGATAGCGATAGATTTCCGCGTGATGCGCGCCCACGATCGTCTCGAACGGCTGTTCGCCCATCATGTCTGAAACACCGCTGGGCCACGGTTGTGAAAAGGCCGGCGGCGCTCAGCACATGATAAGGTATCGGCGAGCGGCGCGCTGCAGCCTGCCGAGGAGGCTCGGGTGAAGGAGACGGCCGACGTCGTCGTGGTGGGAGGCGGAGTCAACGGCGCGAGCATCGCGTACGCGCTGGCGGCGCGCGGCGTGGGCAAGGTCGTCCTCTGTGAACAGGCCGCGCTCGCCAACGGAGCCTCGGGCCGCTCGAGCGCGCTCGTCCGCATGCACTACACGAACGAGTGGGACGCGCGGCTCGCGTTCGCCAGCTTTCCGGTCTTCAGGCACTGGCCCGAGATCATGGGTGGGCCGCCCGTGTTCACCCACACCGGATTCGTCAACGTCGTCGCCCCGCCGTACGCCGATGCGCTCCGGAAGAACGTCGAGATGCTGCGCGGTATCGGTGTGAACACCGTCGCGATGACGCCGGGCGAGCTTCGCGATCTCCAGCCATTCGTCAACGTCGACGACCTCGGCGCCGCGGCCTGGGAGCCCGAGAGCGGGTACGCGGATCCCGCCACGACGGTCGAGGGCTTCGCCCGCAGGGCATCCGAGCGCGGGGCCCGGATCCTCCAGTGGACTGCCGTCCGGAAGATCCTGCGTCGCGAGAGTCGGGTGACCGGCGTGGAGACGAGCGCCGGGCGCATCGATGCCGGCGCCGTCGTCGTGGCCGCGGGCGCCTGGGCCCCGCGGATCTGCCGCGAGATCGGGATCGAGCTTCCGGCGCGGCCGAAGGGGCTCGACACGGTGCAGGTGGAGCGGCCGCCGGCCCTGGCCCAGCCGCACGTGATCTTCATCGACAACGTGCTCGGAACCTACTTCCGGCCGGAGAGCGGGATCCGCACGATCGTGGGCGTGCCCTGCCAGGAGTGGGATCTCGATCCCGACGCGCCGATGGTGCTGGCGCCGGGCGCGCCGGCCGTCGGCGCCCAGATCCTGACGCATCGGATCCCGGCCATGGAAGGCGCGACGCTCGCGCGGGGCTATCGCGCCGTCGATTGCTACAGCCGCGACCGGCACGCGATTCTCGGGCGCGTCGACGGGATCGACGGCCTCTATCTCGCGACCGCGTTCAGCGGCTCCGGCTTCAAGATCGCGCCGGCGGTCGGCGTGTGCATGGCCGAGCTCATCGTGGACGGCCGGGCGAAGACGGTCGACGTCGACGCGTTCAGCCTCCGGCGGTTCGCCGAGGGGAAATCGCCCGAGGGCCCGCATCCGTACGCGGTCCGGCGCGACCACACCGACCGTTGACTTGGTCGCGGGCTGCGACTACTTTGGCTGGACGAACTGAGGAGGATCCAATGTTCAAGCACGTGGTGACCTCGGAGCAGGAGCTGCGCGACTTGATGGGCACGCCGAGCGAGCGGGCGATCAAGAAGGAGTCGCCCTTCATCGACGAGCCCAGCCGGGAATTCATCGCCCACGCGCCGTTCCTGCTTCTGGCCACCTCCGACGCGAAGGGGCGCTGCGACGTGTCCCCGAAGGGCGACGCTCCCGGTTTCGTGCGCGTGCTGGACGAGCGCCACCTCGTGATCCCCGACCGTCCGGGCAACAAGCGGCTCGATGGGCTGCGCAACCTCCTCGACAACCCGCACGTCGGACTGATCTTCCTGATCCCCGGCCGCGAGGAGACCCTACGCGTGAACGGCCGCGCCTCGATCGTGCGCGACGACGACATCTTGAAATCGCTCGCGGCGAAGGGCAAGCAGCCGCTCGTCGCCATCGGCGTCGAAGTCGAAGAGTGCTTCTTGCATTGTCCCAAGGCGTTTCGGCGCTCTCAGCTCTGGGAGCCCGATGCGTGGCCCGACCGCTCCGTCCTGCCCTCGATGGCGTGCGTGCTCTACGAGAAGCTCCAGCCTGCGGGCAAGAGCCTCGAGGACTACGTGCGTGAGAGCGAGGAGGGCATCAAGAGGACGCTCTACTGAGCCGACGCTATCGCATCGGCATCGACGTCGGCGGCACCTTCACCGATCTCGTCGCAGTCGACGAGCGCGGCTCTCTCGCCATCGCCAAGTGCGCCTCGACGCCGCCTGATCCGTCGCTGGGCCTGATCGACGGGCTCGGGCTCCTGGCCGCCGAGCTCGGGACGGATCTCCGCGGGCTGCTCGGTGAGACCGAGTCGATCGTGCACGGCACGACGGTCGCGACCAACGCGCTCCTCGAGCGCAAGGGGGCGAAGGTCGGCCTCCTGACGACCGAGGGGCATCGCGACGTCATCGAGATGCGCGAGGGGCTGAAGGACGACCGCTACAACCTGAGAATG
>DASPZZ010000065.1:0-2701 GCA_035635995.1 Binatia bacterium
CACGCGCCTGCGCGCCTCGGCCCAGCGCATTGCCAGCAGCACCGCGAGGCCGACCGCGATCCACACCGCCTGGCGCGCGCGGCGCACGAAGCTGAAGGCGAGCCCGGCGGCGGCGCCGAAGCCGAGCGCGCCGAAGGCGGCGGCGTAGGCCCCCTCGATGGCGCCGAGGTTGCCCGGCACCATGAACGACGCGAACTGCACGCCCGAGCCGAGCGCCTCGATCACGGTCGCCGTCACCGTCGAGCCGGTCACGCCGAGCAGCCAGAGCATCAGCGTCGCCTCGAGCGCGCCCAGCAGCCAGGCGAGCGTGTGAAACGCGGTGGACACCGCGAAGCGCCGCCACTCGTGACGGTAGTAGTTGCGCAGCGACACGTCCAGGCTCTCGGCCGCCGTCGCATCCGCCGTCAGCCCCGCCCAGACGAGCGCGCGGCCGCCGTGGCCGACGAGCCCCATCGCCTGGGCGGCGAAGAAGCCGCCGACGGCGAGGACCTCGATCAGTAGGAGCCACAGCATGCTGCGCAGCACAGGACCGCTCACGTCGAGGGTCCCCCACGCGAGCACGATGCCGAGGAGCAGGTAGATCACCTGCGAGATCACGATCGTGGTCTTGGCCACGACGATCGACGGCACGCTCTCGGCGTAGGACACGTCGCGCCGCACGAGCCAGGCCTTCACCGCCTCGCCGCCCACCGAGCCCGCCGCGGTCACTACGTTGAGCGCCTCGCCGGCCAGGCGGGCGCCGTAGAGCCGCCAGAAGGGCGCGCCGCCGCGGGCGAAGGCGAACCGCCAGCCGAGCGTGTCGACGGCGGCGATCACGCTGTAGGGAAGGCAGATGACGATGAACTGCCACCACGCGAGCGCGCGCAGCGTTGTGAGGACGGGCTCGGCGCCGACGCGGTGGACGAGCACCGCGAGCAGGATCACGCCCGCGAGGAGGAGCAGCCGCTTGAGGAATCTCATGATCGAGGTCGAGGCCGTCGATCGGACTATAATCCCGCCCGGCACCGAGTCCACCTCGCCGCGACTGGAGCCACCAGGAGGCCTTCGTATGCGAGACCTGGCTCGGGCGCCGCGCTGTTCTGCCTCGGCGCTTCCGCGGGCGGCCCCGAGAAGAGGAGCCAAGAGAAGAGGATCGCCTACGCCGCGTCACCCGAGGGGACGTTGGCGGTTCTCCGTACAGTCTTCCCATGAGGGTGTCGTCCGTTTTCGGCGCCTGCCTGGAGCCGAGGCAGTATGCACGGCGCTGAGTGGCAGGCCCGGAGCTGGCGTGGAAGGGTGGGCGATCGCGCTCGCCGTCGTCGCATATCAGACGGGAACGGTACAGACGCAGAAATACTCCACGGCGAACCAGGAGCTGAGCCATGGGATCGGACGCTCGAGGGGGATCTGGAGAGCCCATGCGTTCCGCCCGGGCTGGCGATGACGCCAGTGGTGAGACACCGGGAAACATTTCTCGACCCGAAATACCTGTTGCAGGCTGGTGGTGAGGTCGGCGATGGACTGCACGTTGTTATAGGCCGGATAGATCATGGCGCGAAAATGGCTGAAGTTGATATAGGACATCACGAATTTCCCGCGGGGAGCCAGTATCCGGGCGATCTCCTCGAACTTCTCGGACTGATGGCGGCCCATGTACTCGAAGACGCCCAGCGCAACGACGATGTCGAATCGCTTGGTACCAAACGAGATGTCGTCCTGGACGAAGTCTCGTTGAACCAGATAGGGAGCGGGCTGCTGGATGGCGATGTCCAGACCGTGGTAGCTGATGTTGGGGGCGAGGAGTCGCCGCAAGCTCGCCGGTCCACATCCGACGTCGAGCAGATCGCAGTGTCGGCCCTGGGTCTCCCGGTTCAGGAAGCGCGCGCATTTGCGCAGACGAAAGTTTGGCTTCGCGTACTGAAGATTTTCACGAAGCCAGAAATCCCGGTCCATGAAGCGGTCCCTGATGGTGCGCACGTGGTCTCGCATCATGACGAGTTCCTCCCCCCGCGCGCATGGCGCACGGGTCCGTTCGATTCCGGAGATTGTTCGGCGACTATGCGGTCAGCGAGTCGAACGGAGCGGGCGGGGAGCGGGGCGGGTGAAGGCGCGGAACGTCGTGGTTCTCGATGGGCGTCGGTGCGTCGAGGAGACGGCCGATCACGGTGCGGGTCGGCGATTCGTCGACCCGGTGCAGCGTCGGGATCGCCACGACCGACGTCGCGGCGATGACGACGTCGTCGAAATCGCCTGCGTCCCAGAACCCGCCGACCCAGGTCGGATCGGGCGGACTGGCAAAGGCCAGCGTGGTGAGCAGGAGCGCCGTCGCGGTGAGAATGACCACGACGACCGGTCGTATCGATCTCACATTTGCAGCCTAGCGTAGACGCCGCGCACTTTTCAATCTGGGAGAAGGCCGGGGCGGCGGTCGAACGGCCGCTGCCCGCCAGGGTCGGTCGCCAAGTGGCCGTGCTTCATGCAGATCGCGTGGTTAGCGGAGGCGCCGGCCTGGACTATAATCCCGCCACGCGCCGGCCCGCCCGGGAGCCCTGAGCCGGCGCGTACCCGAAAGGAGCGCGGTATGGGACTGCTGGACAAGAAGGTGGCGGTGGTGACGGGCGCGGGGAGCGGGATCGGTCGCGCGGTGGCGCTCGGCCTGGCCGCCGAGGGCGCCAGCGTGGTCGTCGGCGACTACGGCGTGAGCGTGGACGGGCGCGATCCG
>DASPZZ010000066.1:0-3954 GCA_035635995.1 Binatia bacterium
CGCCTGGCGCGCCTCAACGGGTTTCTCCAGGAGTCGCTGCAGGGCATGACGGTCGTCCAGCTCTTCGTGCGCGAGCGTCACGAGCGCGAACGGTTCCGCCGGCTCACCACCGAGTATCGCCGGGCGCTCTTCCGCTCGACCCGGTGGGAGGCCTCGCTCTACGCGGTGGTCGAGGCGATCGGGTCGGTCGCGCTGGCGCTCCTGATCTGGTACGGCAGCGGTCGGATCATGGCCGAGTCCCTGACCTTCGGTGCGCTGGTCGCGTTCATCCAGTACACCAACCGCTTCTTCCTGCCCATCCGCGATCTCGGCGCGAAGTACACCGTGATGCAGTGGGCGATGGCGTCCTCCGAGCGGATCTTCGGCCTCCTCGACCGCGCGCCGGCGATCGTGTCGCCGGTGGGGCCGCGTCCGAGGCCCGTGCGCTCGGGCGGGTCGGCGGTCGAGCTGGACTCGGTCTGGTTCGCCTACGAGGCAGACGAGTGGGTGCTGCAGGACTGCTCCTTCAGCGTGGCCCCGGGCGAGCGCGTGGCGATCGTCGGCGCGACCGGCGAGGGCAAGACCACCTGCGCCCGCCTGCTGAACCGGTCCTACGACGTCCGGCAGGGACGGGTCCTCGTCGACGGCGTCGACGTCCGTGAATGGGACCTGGCGAGCCTGCGCCGCCACGTCGGGATCATCTTCCAGGACAGCGTGCTGTTCGCCGGCACCATCGAGGAGAATCTGCGGCTCGGCGCCGACGGCGCGGTGTCGCCGGCCGACCTGGCGCGGGCGATCGAGACCTCGCGCGCCGGCTTCGTCACCGAGCTTCCGCGTGGGCTCGGCGAGCTCCTGGGCGAGCGCGGCGCGAACGTCTCCCACGGCCAGCGCCAGCTGCTGGCCATCGCCCGGGCGCTCGTGTACAATCCGGCCGTTCTCGTCCTGGACGAAGCGACGTCGAGCGTCGATCCCGAATCCGAAGCGCTCATCCGGCAGGCGATGACTGGACTTCTCGCGGCGCGAACGAGCATCACCATTGCGCACCGGCTCTCGACGGTCCACGGCGCCGACCGAATTCTCGTGCTCCACCGCGGACGCGTGCACGAGGATGGCACCCACACCGAGCTCCTGCGGCGCGGCGGCCTCTACGCGAGGCTCTACGAGCTGCAGACCGGCGCGGCGACGGCGTGAAATTCGACGCGGCCGTGCTGGCGCTCGTCGCGCGAATCCCGCGGGGCCGTGTCGCGACCTACGGTCAGCTGGCGGCGCTCGTCGGAAAGCCTCGCTCCGCGCGCGCGGTGGGGCGGGTGATGCGCGGGGCCGACGGCCTTCCGTGGCATCGCGTCGTCAACTCGCAGGGCGGCATCAGCCGTCGCTCGCGGATGACGGGGATGGTGACCCAGCGGATCCGGCTGGAGCAGGAGGGCATCGTCTTCCGGCGCGGCCGGGTCATCCTGCGCCGGTTCGGATGGGACGGCGGCGCCGCCGGGCGCCGGACGACGGCGCGCCCGGCACGCCGTCGGGGCTTCGACGCCGATGCGCTGGCCGAATCAGGCTCGTAACGACGGAATCTTGGGGGTTCGGACATGAGACTCGATGGAAGGGTCGCGGTGGTCACCGGCGCGGGCTCGGGTATCGGCGCCGCCTCGGCGCTGGCGATGGCGAAGGAAGGGGCCAGGGTGGTCGTGGTCGACCTGAACGAAGCGAGCGCCAAGGCCATGGTCGAGCAGATCGAGAAAGCGGGAGGTCAGGCGCTCGCCGTGCGCGCGGACGTCACGCGGGCCGCTGACAACCAGATGATCGTCGAGAAGGCGGTGGCCGCGTGGGGACGGCTCGACGTCTTCTTCGCGAACGCCGGCGTTCCGCAATCGCCCGAGAACGTCGAGGACGTGGACGAGGCCCTCTTCGACCGGATCATGGCGGTCAACGTCAAGGGCGTCTGGCTCGGCGCCAAGTACGCGCTTCCGGTGATGAAGAAGCAGCGCCGCGGAGTGTTCCTGATCACGGCGTCGACCGCGGCCATCCGGCCCCGGCCCGGCATGCAAGCCTACGCCGCCTCGAAGGGGGCCGTCGTCACCTTGACCAAGAGCCTGGCGCTCGAGGCGGCGAGCCACGGCGTTCGGGTGATCTCGATCGCGCCGGTCGCGACCGAGACGCCGATGCTGCCGGCGTTCATGGGCAAGCGCGCGGTGGACGACGAAAGCCACGCCCGCTACGTCGCGACAGTGCCGCTCGGTCGTCTGAACCAGCCCGAGGACCTGGCGCGCACCGCCGTGTTCCTCGCCTCCGACGACGCGGCGATGATCACCGGCACTTGCATCGAAGTGGACGGCGGCCGCTGCATCTGAAGCCATGAAGGTCATTCCGCTGGCCGCCGAGTCTCTCGGCGTCCGGTCGATGGCGACGTACGTCGAAGTCGGGCGGACGGGTATCCTCATCGACCCCGGCGCGACCCTGGCGCCTGCGCGCTTCGGGTTACCCCCGGCCGAAGCCGAGTGGGAAGCCCTGCGACGCGCGAACGACCGCATCTCGGCGTACGCGGCACGCTCGAGCTTCGTCTTCGTGAGCCACTACCACGAGGACCACTTCCGGTCGGATCCCGCGTCCTACGCCGGCCGGATCGTGCTCGCCAAGGATCCGCGCCGGATGGTCAGCGGCAAGCAGGCGCAGCGAGGCGAAGAGCTGTGGAAAGCGCTGGAGGGCCAGGCGCGCGTCGAGCGGGCGGACGGCGCCCGGCGTCGCGAGGCGGATCTGGAGCTCTGCGTGTCGCCTCCGCTGCCGCACGGCGTCGACGGAACCCCCTTCGGCTCGGTCGTCGCGCTGACGGTCGTCGATCCGGCCGAGCGCGAGCGTTTCGTGTTCGCCTCGGATCTTCAGGGTCCGGCCTCGGTGGTGGCCGCCGCGTACCTCATCCAGCAGCGACCGACCCTCCTCTATGTGTCCGGACCGGTGTCCTAACTCGAGCGCGACGTCGGCCGCGACGCGATCGAGCGCGCGATCGACCAGCTCGTCCGCGTGATGGACGCCACGGGGTGCCGGGTGATCATGGATCACCACGCGCTCCGCGACGCCGGGTTCGCCGAACGATTCGCGCGTCTCTGGGAAACGGGGCGGGTGGTGACCGCGGCGGCCCATCTGGGCCTCGACGTGGCGCCGCTCGAGAGCCGACGCAACCGCGCGTGGGCGGCCACGCGCAAGCCCCCGGCGCGAGTGCCGGTACCGCGTGTTAAGATTGACGGCCGTGCACCGCGTAGATTTGCGAAAGGGGGGTTCACGGATTGAGCGACAACCAAGTCCTCAACGTCGGCGACACTGCGCCCGACTTCACGCTCAGAACGATCGGCCTCAAGGAGGTCGGCCTCGCGGAGTTCCGTGGCAAGAACGTGGTGATCCTCTTCTACCCGCTCGACTGGACGCCGGGCTGAAGCACGTGCATGCCTGCCTTCGACAAGCGCATCAGCGACTTTCAGGCAGCCAATACCCAGGTGCTGGGTATCAGCACTGATAGCCCATTCAGCCACGACAACTGGGCTCGATCGGTCGGCATCAGCCACTACCCGCTGCTCTCGGACATTCACCGCACCGTCTCCAGGGACTACGGCGTCTACTGGCCCGAATGGAACGCCAACGTGCGCGCGACGTTCATCGTGGACAAGCAGGGGACGATCCGGTTCATCGAGCGATACGGCAAAGGGGAGTTGCCGGAGCCGGACAAGATCCTCTCCGAGATCAAGAAGCTCGGCTAGCGGAACGCACCGGACGGGAGGCGGGGGCGAGTGGGGTGCCCGATCGGCTCCGTCACCCGCTCGCCCGATTCGCAGCTCTTCGAGCTGCGGGCGGGACGAGGGGGGGCCCACTTCGCTGATCGGGCACCCCACTCGCCCCCGCCTCCCGTCCGGTGGCCCCCCTTTGCGGTCTCGGATCGCGTGACGATTCTCGTCTGACTCTCCGGTCGTTCGAGGCTTAGGGTTGGTC
>DASPZZ010000067.1:0-37371 GCA_035635995.1 Binatia bacterium
GTGCCGGACGCCGAGCGCTCGCGCCGCCTCGACGTACTGCATCTCGCGGATCGTCAGCACGCTCGAGCGGATCACCCGGGCCGCCCGCGGGATGATCGGGATCGAGATCGCGATGACCACGTTGTGGAGCGCCGGACCGAGCGCGGCCGACATCACCAGCGCCAGCACGAGGAGCGGCAGCCCTTGCAGGATGTCCAGGAACCGCTGGGTCACCAGGTCGGTCGTGCCGCCGATGTAGCCGGACAGGAGCCCGATGATGCCCCCGAGCACCGAGCCCAGCACGGTCGACGCCACGCCGACGATCAGCGAGACGCGCGCGCCGTGGACGATCCGCGAGTAGATGTCCCGCCCGAGGTGGTCGGTGCCGAGCCAGTGCTCGGCGGAGGGCGCGCCGAGCGTGTAGGTCGCGTCGGTGGCGATGGGATCGTGCGTCTGCAAGAGGTCCGCGAAGATCGCCGTGACGAGCATCACGAGGATCAAGGCCCCCCCGGCGGCGCCGAGCGGCTTCTTGCGCGCGAAGCGCGCCAGGATGGTCCACGTTCCGGCGCGCGGGCGGGCGCCCGCCGGGACGGCGATCGCGGCCGGCCTAACTGCCATAGCGGACCCGCGGGTCGAGGACGCCGTACAACATGTCCACGAGCAGGTTGGAGAGGATCACGACGATCGCGATGAACATGACGAGGTTCTGGACGATGGGATAGTCGCGCCAGAGGATCGCCTGGACCAGGAACCGCGCGACGCCGGGCAGGTTGAAGACGGTCTCCGTGACCACGAGGCCGCCGATGAGAAACGCGAACTCGATGCCGATGACGGTGACGACCGGGAGCAAGGCGTTCTTGAGCGCGTGACGCCAGATGACGATGCGCCCGGTCTGGCCCTTGGCCCACGCCGTGCGGATGTAGTCCTCGCGCATCACCTCGAGCAGCGAGGAGCGGGTGATGCGCATGATCAGCGCCGAGGACCGGTAGCCGACGGCGAGCGCCGGCAGCAGGAACTGCACGGCGTGCAGCTTGAAGTCCTCCGTCGGCCCCACGTAGCTCAGCGGCGGGATCCACTTGAACCACGTGACCAGGCTCAGGATGATCACCATGCCGAGCCAGAACGCGGGCATCGAGAGCCCGGCGAGACTGAACACGCGCAGCGCGTAGTCGAGCGCCGTGTCCTGCCGCACGGCGCTGATGACCCCGGTGGGCACGCCGATGAGCACCGCGAAGAGCGTCGAGAGCGCGGCCAGCTCGAGCGTCACGGGTACCAGCGGGCGGATGATCTGCCAGGCGGGCAGGTCGTACCGATAGGACTTGCCGAGGTCGCCGGTCACGATCTGGCGGAGCCACTCGAGGTACTGGACCCAGTAGGGCCGGTCGATCCCCAGCTCCTTCATGATCGCCTGCTTCTCGGACGGGCTGACGTAGCCGGCCGTCGAGAAGAGGATGTCCACGATGTCGCCGGGCGCGAGGCGCAGCAGGGTGAAGATGACCATCGACATGCCGAGCAGGGTCAGGAGGGCGATGGCGAGTCGCTGGACGACGTAGGTCTTCACGCGCTCGCCACCGCCGGTCCGCTTACTTGTCGCTCCACACTTCTTGCATCCGGCCGAAGTTGTAGATGGACTGGTGCGGGATCAGGTTCTTCACGTGCGGCCAGACGGTGAAGTAGTCGAGCTTCCAGTCCAGGATGGGCCGCGCCGCGTCGGCCTCGAGCTTCTTCTGGATCGCGAAGTTGAGCGCCAGCCGCTTCTTCGGGTCGAGCTCCTGCGACTGCGCGTCGAACATCTTCATGACTTCTTCGTTGCAGTACTGGCTGTAGTTGCGCGGAGAGCCGCAGGCGTAGTTTTCGTAGTAGTTCGCGTCGGGGTCGTCGGGGCCGACGCCCGTCAGGTTGGCGCCGATCTGATAGTCGCCGCGGGTCGCCATCGCGTGCCACTGCGCCGTCTCGATCTGCTTGAGCGTGGCGTCGATGCCGATCTGCTTCAGCTCGTTGATGATGAACGACGCCAGGTCCACGTAGACCGCGATGGCGCGCGTGACGATCTCGACCTTGACCGGCTTCTCGGGCGAGAAGCCCGCCTCGGCCATGAGCTTACGGGCCAACGCCTTCTCGTCCGCCGGCTTGGCCCCGTAGCCGGGGAGCCCGACGAGATCTTTCTCGGCGAGCCCCCAGAACCCCCAGGGCTTGGGCGCGAGCCCGGCGCCGACCACGGCGCCGCCCTGGTGCACCGCCTGGATGAGCGCCCGGCGGTCGATCGCGTGGCTGACCGCGAGCCGTATCTTCGGATTGTCGAAGGGCGGCTTCTTGACGTTCATGATGATGTTCTCGGCGACGTTCTGGCTGAACGGTGTCACCACGAGCTGCGGGACGGCCTTCTTGAGCTGTTCGGCCGCGGTCTTGGTGGTCTCGCCCGGGAACGAGACGTCGAGCTTGCCGGCCTGCATGGCCGCCTGTCGCGTGCCCCGCTCGACGATGACGAAGTACTTGAGCCCGTCGAGGTACGGGCGTCCCTTGACGAAGTAGTCGGGATTCTTCACGAGCTCGACGTACTCACCCTTGCGCCATTCCTTGACCTTGAACGGCCCGGTGCCGACGCAGGTGGTCCGGTAGTTGGCGGGCGGCACGTGGGCGGCGTAGACCGGCGTGTAGCCCGAGGCGAGCATCAGCAGGAGCGAAGGCTGGGGCTTCTTCAGGCGGAACACGGCCGTGTACGGGTCCGGCGTCTCGATCGCCTCCACGTTCGCGTACCAGTCCTTCCGGGGATTGATGCGGAGCTTGGCGGGGGCGTCGGGGGCCTCGCGGAGCATGTCGAAGGTGAACTTCACGTCCTTGGCCGTGAACGGCTGGCCATCGTGCCACTTGACGCCCTTGCGGAGGAAGAAGACGAGGTTGCGGTAGTTGTCTTGCCACGACCACTTCTCGGCCAGCTCGCCGATGATCGTGTCCACGCTCTCGGTCTTCTTCAGGGGATCGAACAGCACGAGGTTGTTCAGGCAGGGCATCGCCGGCCACACGGTCGAGATCGTGGACGTCTCGTGGATGGAGAAGCCCTGAGACAGCTCTTCCCGCAGCATCATGTTGAGGACGCCACCCGATTTTGGAGTCTGCGACGCCGAGGGCGTTTGCGACCGGCTCGTGTCCGGCGCGACGAGCGCGACGGCGACGAGGACGAAAACGACGGTCGAGAGCAGCGCAACGCGCACGCGCGACATGGGCACCTCCCGAATAAATTGGGCGAATCGGAGTGTACGTGAAAACGCCAGAGGCGACAAACGGGTTTCCGGACGCGGCGCGCCGGTCAGAGGAGACGCAGCACGAGATGCACCGCGTAGAGCAACCCACCCGCCAGGCCGCCAACGACGGTGCCGTTCACGCGGATGTACTGGAGGTCGTCTCCGGCGTGCTCCTCGATGAGACGCACCACGCCTTCGGGACCGAGCGCCCGCACGCCGTTTTCGATGAACTCGGCGAGCCGCTGGTGATGGCGCTCGACCGCCTCGAGCACGCGCGCCTTGACCCAGCGATCGAGCTGCCGGCGGAGCTCTTCGTCCCCGGCGAGCGCCCGACGCGCGCGCTCGAGCCGCTCGACGATCCAGACGCGCACCTCGGAGCGCGGCCGGTCGAGGTCGGCGAGCAGCGTTCGGTGGAGCGCCGCCGCGGCGTCTTCCAGGACGCGCGTCGCCAGCGGCGTCGCGAGCAGATCGCGCTTGGCCGCCTCGACGCGCGCGGCGAGATGCCGGTCGCCACGGAGACGCTCGGGGAGCTCGCCGACCGCCTCCGCGAGCCGCTGGCGCACCGGATGGTCGGGCTCCTCGGCGACCTGGCGGAGGCCCGACTGGAGTGCGGCCAGCACGCGCTCGCGATCGATCAGACCGAGCAGGCTCGCGACGCCGATCCAGAAGCGCGGGTAGGCGCCCAGTCGCTCTCGGTAGCGCGCCAGGAGATCGTCCACCAGGTCGCCGACGGTCGTACGGAACGCCGGCCGGTCGAGCGCCTCGGCGAGCGAGCCGGCCAGCGCCGTCACGGCTCGCTGGTCCCATCCGTGGCGGCGCGCCGTCTCGAGCGCCCCGGCGAGCGCCGGAGCCAGGGGGTGGTCGAGGAGCAGATCGCGCAGACGCGTCACCAGGTCGCCCGCCGCCTTCGGCGACAGCTCGGCCGCGAGCCAGCGGGCCAGCTCCCGCGTGGCCGCGTCGAGATCGCGCGGTGTCACCCGCTCGGCCGCCCGCGCGATCAGGGACGCGACGTCGACCCGGGCGATCTCCTGCGCAACGTACTCCTTCGTGAGCACGCGGCTGCCGACCATCGTGCCGACGCGCGCGGCCATCAGCTCCCAGTTGGCCGGGATGAGCGCGGTGTGCGGGATCGGCAGGCCGAGCGGCCGACGGAAGATCGCCGTGACCGCGAACCAGTCGGCCAGCCCGCCGACGATGCCCGCTTCGGCGATCGCCAGAATCCAGCCGCCCCACCACGTCCCGCGGAGCGGAAAGACCGCGACCGCCAGGACGGCCGCGGCCAGCAGCACGCCCAGCGCGAGTCGTCGCTGGCGCCGGGGGGCGTTTGCAGTCACGCGGCTACGGCCTCACCCCGCACGGGCATTCGGATCTGAACAGCTCGGCTCGGCCGGAGAACGGCCTCACCTCGCACGGCCCTCGGATCTGAAGAGCTCGGCTCGGCCGGAGAACGGCCTCACCTCGCACGGCCATCCAGCAGCAAGTTCAGGATGCGGTCGGTGGCGCTTGGGCCCGGCGGCCAGGTGTGGGTCGCGCGCGGATCGCCGCCGCTCCAGGCGTGACCGACGCCCGGCACGAGCCAGGTCTCGATCGCAAGGTCGCCACGGCGGTCCCGGTAGACCGCGTGCGAGCCGTCGCTCTTCTCGGTGACGCTCGACGTCAGGCCGGCAAGCCGCCTGAACATCGTCTCGAGCGCCGCGAGGTTGGCCGGGGCCACGATCGTGTCCTGGTCGCCGTGCCAGAGCGAGGCGCGCACCGCCAGCGCGCTCTTTCCCGAGGCAGCCAGACACGCGCTCGCCGCGGCAACGCCGTCGAGGCGGTGCCCGCGCATGCACTCGAGCGCGCCGTCGGTCCCCAGGCCGCAGCGATAGGGCCCTCCGGCGACGACGCCGACGCCCGCGACCAGCTCGGGAGCTGCGCAGAGGAGGTTCACGGCCATGAAGCCGCCGGCCGAGAACCCGATCACGACGACGCGACCCGGCGTCGCTCCGCGGTCGCGTCCGACCGCCTGGACCAGCGCCAGGATCTCGGCGACTTCGCCCGACTGCCGCGACTGGTGGGCCGGGTCGAACCAGTTCCAGCAGCGGCTCGCGTTGTCCCACCGGCTCTGCGCCGGGTAGAGCGCGAGGAAGCCCCGGCGCTCGGCCGCCTCGTTCAGACGGGTGCCGAGGGCGAAATCCTCGGGCGTCTGCCAGCAGCCGTGCAGCGCGACGACGAGCGACAGCGGCTCCGCAAGCGATCGCTGCGGAACGTACAGGCGATAGGCGCGCCGGCCGAGGAGCCCGCGCTTGAACGGGCCCTCGTCCTTCCTGCCGGCCGGCGCGGCGTGTGCGCCGAACGCCGCGACGAGGGCGATCAGCGCCGCGGCGGCGATGCGGCGGCCGCTCATCGCCGGCGCCGCGACGGCAGCAGCACCCGGCTCCGCTTGACGTCCCAGACGCCGCGCGGCGAGAGCCGCACAGTCGGAAGAAAGTCCGCGGCCAGGAAGAAGAGCGTGTAGAGGGGCTCGTGGTGCGGATAGCCGCGCTCGACGAGCTGCCGGCGCAGCTCGTCTTCCGACCGGGCCGCCTCGTCGAGGGTGCTGCGCGTCATGATCCCGCCCAGCGGCAGCGGCAGCTCGTAGACGATTCGCTCGCCGGCGACGAGGACGATCCCGCCGTGCAGGTCGAGGAGGCGGTTGACGGCCCGCGCCATCGCCTCCGGACGGCGCCCGAGCGCCAGGATGTTGAAGTCGGTGCTGGTGGTGGTCGCAAACCCGTCGAGCCGCTCGGCGAAGCCCGCCACGACGCCGGGCGCGACCCAGCGTCCCGCCCGATCCAGGAGGGCCGCGTGGAGGTCGCCGGGCGCGATCGGTCGCTCTTCGAGTTGGCTGATGACCGCGCTGACGAGCTTGATGACGGGGTAGCGCGCGCGCGCGGGAAGCTCGAAGTCGCCCGCGCGGGCGCGCCACCGCACGGCGAGCCGCGCCTCGGGCGACGTGAACACGCGCCGCCACGGCGGCTCCGGCACCCGGACCAGCAGCCGGCCGCCGGCGGCGATCACCTTGCCGCGTGCGATCACGGCCGCCGGCCGCGGCTCGGCGAGATCCTCGAGCACACAGAGGTCGGCGTAGCGACCCGGCGCCACGCCGCCGAGGTCGGCGTCGAGCCCATAGTAGGTCGCCGGATTCAGGGTCGCCATGCGATACGCGTCGACGGGCGTCACCCCACGCTCGAGCGCGACGCGGATCAGATGATCGACGAACCCGTGGGTCCGGATGAACGCGGGCATCGAGCCGTCGCTCGTGAGCATCAGCCGCGAGGCGAGCGCCGGCGCCGTCTTGAGGGCATCGAGAAGCCCGACCAGATCGGGGCGAAGCGACGACTCGCGCAGCATGACCGCGATGCCCTGACGCGCGCGGTCGAGCACCTCCTGTGCGGTGATCGGCTCGTGGTCCGACGTGAAGCCGGCCGCGGCGATCGCCGCGATCTTCTCGCCGGACGCGCCGGCCGTATGACCCTCGACGCGGCCGCCGCGGGCGAGCGCCAGGCGGCGGAGCAGCTCCCGGTCGCCGCGCCAGGCGTCGGGCCATCGCGTGACCTCGCCGATCGCCAGCGCGCGCGGGTGAGCCAGCGCCCGCGCGAGGGTCTTGAGACCGAACCGTCGCCACTCGCCCGGCGCTCGGCTCTGGGCGTGCGGGCGGATCATCCAGTAGAACCGGAGCGGCGACGTGAGCAGCGCGTCGGCCACCGTCCGGAACGCGGCGAGGCCACCCAGCTCCCAGAACTGCAGCGTGTCAGCGACGATCGCGGTGGTGCCGAGCGGCAGGACGAAGCGCGCGAGCCCGGCCGGCGTCGTCAGCGTCGCCGGATGCACGTGGGGATCGATGTAGCCCGGGACCAGCACGCGCCCGGTCGCGTCGACCACGCGCGTGCGCGGGCCGACCATGTCGTCGCGGGCGCCGACGTAGGCGATCCGCTCGCCCTTGGCGGCGACGTTGGCCGGATAGACCTCACCGGTGTAGACGTTGAGCAACGATCCGCCGCGCACGTAGAGGTCGGCGTGGACGACGCCCCGAGCGACGTCGGTGAGACGGCGACGCTCAGCGATGGTCACAACCCGAGATTATAGACGGTCGTGCGAGCCGCAGGACGTCGCGGGGCTGAGGCCCCGCCGTCCGAGGCAAGCGTCCAGCACGGTACAATCGGGGCGTGAGCCGCGCGATCGTCGTCAACAGCACGGTACGCGTGCCCGAGGGGGCGCTCCACGTCCGCGCCGTGCGCGCCTCCGGGCCGGGCGGCCAGAACGTGAACAAGGTCGCGACCAAGGTCGACCTGCGCGTCGACCTCGGTGCCGTCGAAGGGCTCTCGGAGGCCGCGCGGGCGCGTCTGGCGGCGCTCTGCCGCCACCGGCTCGACGCCGACGGCCGCCTGATGGTGTCGAGCCAGGCGACGCGCAATCAGGCGCGGAATCTCGAGGACGCCCGCGATCGGGTCAGCGCGCTGATCGCCGCGGCGCTCCGCGAGCCCCGGCCGCGCAAGGCCTCTCGGCCCTCGCCGGGCGCGCGTGAGCGACGGCTCGACGCGAAGAAGCTGCGGGGCGCGCTCAAGCGCGAGCGCGCCCGGGACCAGGACTGAGCGCGCTCAGCGCCTGGGCGCGCGGCCCGCGCGATAGGCGGCCGCGCCCGCGCGGACGCCGACCCGCAGGCTGCGGCTGAGCAGCGCCGCCTGGGCGACCGCCTGGCGCACTCGAGGCTCGGCGCGGCGGATCGCCCGCTCGACCTCGACGCGGGTGCGCCGCTCGAGCCGCTTCATGTGACGGCGCGCCTGGCCGCGCGCCCGGTTGGCTTCGGTCTTCAGGGTCTTGAGGTGTTTCTGGAGCGCCTTCATCTGCCGCTCGAGATTCGTCATCGCGCCTCTCTCCTTGGAACGGAAGAACGGTCAGAATCCCAGCGCGCGGACCTCGTCCCGGAAGCGCTGGACGTTGCGGAGCTTGATCTCCTCGTAGCCGCGGATCAGGTCGGGCAGGCCCGCGAGCTTTACCGCTCGCTCGTAGCTCTCCGGCGAGAGACCGACGAGCCCCTGTTCGACGAGGGCGCGATACTCGCCGGGGAGCTGCCGCTCCACCCGCCGCACCGCGGCGAAGCCGAACGGGTCGAGCGGCGTGCGGCGCAGCATCTTCATCCGGGCGAGCACGCCGAAGACCGAATCGAACCACGTGCCGAGCTCGATCTTCCGCGTGAGGCCGAGGGCTCGGAGGAACGGTGGGTGCAGGTTGTAGTGGAGCTTGACGCCGCCGGGGAACTCGTCGGCCAGCGCGCGGGCGATGTCCGGCTTGAGCGACAGGCGCGCCACCTCGTACTCGTCCTTGTAGGCCATGAGCTTGAAGAGGTAGCGCGCGACCGCCTCGGCCAGGCGCGACTCGCCCGGCACCGCGGCCGCTTCGGTCTCACGCACGCGTCGCACGAACTGCACGTACTCCCGCGCGTACCCCGCGCTCTGGTAAGCAATGAGCTCGGGCACGCGGACCTCGAGGAGCCGCTTGAGCTCGCCCGTGGCGCCGACCGAGTCCACGAGCTGTCGCGCCTGCGCGGAGAGCCCCGGCGCCGCCTCGACGGCGCCCAGGCGGCGCCGGGTGATGCTGCGCACCCAGGTCGGATCGGCGACCAGCAGCCGGCCCGCGCGGAACGCGTGGCTGTTCATCTGCACCGAGACCCCGTTCAGGGCGATCGCTTCCTCGATCGCCGCCTCGCTGACCGGGATGGCGCCCGCCTGAAAGGCGGCGCCGAGCACGATCATGTTGGCGGCCATGTGGTCGTCGAAGAGCGTCTCGGCCAGCCCGAGGGCGTCGAGGTAGACGTTCTCGTCCTTGCGCGTGACCCGATCGATCGAGGTGATGAGGCCGTTGGCCTCGGGGAACTCGACCGCCGTCGACGTCACCATCGCGCCGGTCGGTACCTGGCTGGTCGAGACGACCGCGATCGTGCGCTCGGGACGGGCGTGATCGAGGTTCTGCGGCGAGGTCGCGACGAGGATGTCGAAGCCGAGATAGCAGTCCGCGGACCCGGCGGCGATCTTGTTCGAGACCTGCGATGCCCGGTCGAGGATCTTGAGGTGCGAGACGACCGGCCCGCCCTTCTGGCTGAGACCGGTCTGGTCGAGCCCGCGGACGTGCTTGCCATCGAGCAGCGCCGCGGTGCCCAGGATCTGGTTCACGGTCACGACCCCGGTGCCGCCGATGCCCATCATGAACACGTTGGCGTCGCCGGAGACAGTTGGTTGGGGCTCGGGCAGCGCCCGTTCGACCTTGAAGACACGGCGCTCCTTCTTCCCGGGGTCGACGAGCGGCACGACGGTCAGGAACGACGGGCAGTCCCCCTTCAGGCACGAGTAGTCCTTGTTGCACGACGATTGGTGGATCTGCGTCTTGCGTCCGAGCTCGGTCTCGACGGGATGCACCGAGAGGCAGTTGCTCTTCACGCCGCAGTCGCCGCAGCCTTCGCAGACCGCCTCGTTGATGAACACGCGCATCTCCGGATCCGGGAGTCGACCGCGCTTGCGCAGCCGCCGCTTCTCCGCGGCGCACCGCTGGTCGTAGACGAGCACCGTGACGCCGGGTATATCGCGCAGCAGCCGCTGCGCCTCGTCGAGCCGATCGCGGTGCCACACCTCGACACCGGCCGCCCACGCGGTGCCCTTCGGGTACTTGTCCGGCTCGTCGGTCATCACGATGATGCGCTTGACGCCCTCGGCCGCGAGCGAGCGCGTCAGCTCGGGCACCGGCATCGCGCCGGCGGCGTCCTGCCCGCCCGTCATGGCCACCGCCGAGTTGTAGAGGATCTTGTAGGTGATGTTCGCGGTCGAGGCGATCGCCTGGCGGACCGCCAGCGAGCCGGAGTGGAAGAAGGTGCCGTCGCCGAGATTCTGGAAGAGGTGCTTCGTCTCGGTGAAGGGCGCGATGCCCACCCACTGGACCCCCTCGCCGCCCATGTGCGTCAGCCCCATCGTCCTGCGGTCCATCAGGAGCGCCATCCCGTGGCAGCCGATGCCGGCGCTGGCGATGGACCCCTCGGGCAGCACCGTCGAGCGGTTGTGCGGGCAGCCCGAGCAGAAGTAGGGCTGGCGCGTCAGCGTCAGGGGCGCGGGCCGCTGGCGCAGCGCCTCGAGGAGCGCCACGCGCGCCGTGATCGACTCGAGGTGGATCCGGCGCTCGAGGCGCGTGGCGACGATCTGCGCGATCCGGTCGGCGTCGAGCTCGCTGTCGGCGGGCACGAGCGGGCGGCCCTGCTCGTCGTATTTGCCGACCACCCGTGGGCGCTCGGCCAGGTTATAGAGGATGTCGCGCACGAAGAGCTCGCAGAAGGCGCGCTTCTCCTCGAGCACCAGCAGCTCCTCGAGGCCGCGGGCGAACTCGCGGATGGTGCTCGGCTCCATCGGGAACAGCATCTCGATCTGCAGGAGGCGGATGCCGTACTGCCGGAGCGCCGCGTTGTCGAGGCCGAGCTCGGCGAGCGCTTCGCGGAGGTCGTAGTAGGTCTTGCCGGGCGCGGCGATGCCGAGCCAGGCATCCGGCGTGGGGAGCGTGATGCGATTCAGCCGGTTCGCCGCCGCGAAGGCCTTGGCCGCCTCGAGCCGCCCGTAGTGGATCTCGCGCTCGGTCTCGAGCCCCCACGGCGGCATCAGCAGCGGGTTCTGTCGCGCCTGCCAGGGCCGCCCCTCGTAGAGGAAGCCGGGATCGGCGATGACGATCCGGTCCGGCGCCACCTCCGCGGTGCCGATCTCGTCAGCCACGTTGGTCACGATCTTGAAGCCCACCCAGAGCCCCGAGTAGCGCGAGAGCTCGAAACCGAGCCGACCGAGGTCGAGGATCTCTTGCGCGCTGCCGGGATAGAGGACGGGAAAAAGCGCATCGTAGAAGGCCACTTCCGAGTGCGACGGAATCGTGGACGACTTGGAGAGCGGGTCGTCCCCGCCGAGCGCCAGCACGCCGCCGTGACGCGAGACGCCGGCGAAGTTCGCGTGCTTGAAGATGTCACCGGTCCGGTCGACGCCAGGGCCCTTGCCGTACCACATGCCGAGCACGCCGTCGTACTTCGGCTGCGGGAACAGGTTGGCGAGCTGGCTGCCGTAGACGGCCGTCGCGCCGAGGTCCTCGTTGACGCCCGAGAGGAAGACGACGTTGTGCTGGCGCAGGAGGTCGGGGTTCCGCTCGAGCGTGAGGTCGAGACCGCCGAGTGGCGAGCCCCGGTAGCCGGAGATGAGGGTGGCGGTGTTGAGCCCGCGGCGCTTGTCGGCGCGGTGCTGATCGAGGGGCAACCGCACCAGCGCCTGAATGCCCGAGAGGAAGACGAGGCCCTCTTCCTGACGGTATTTGGCATCCAGAGTGAAATCACGCTTGATCGCCATGGGTCTCCTCTCGAAGTGACTGACCGTATGATACGGGGCGGCCCGGGTACGGCGCAAATCGGATCGGGGAGGAGCGACCTCGATGATCGTGATCAGACCCTGCCGTCTCGACGAGTGTCGGGCGGTGCTGGCCTTGTGGGAACGCGCCGGTGCGATCCCGAGCCCGACCGATACGCTCGAGGAGCTGACTCAACTGGTCCGCGCGCACGGCGACGGTCTCCTCGTCGCGGTCCAGCAGGGCGCCGTCGTCGGGTCCGTCATCGGGGGATGGGACGGCTGGCGCGGCAACATCTATCGGCTGGCGGTCGCCCCGGAGGCCAGGCGGCACGGCCTGGCGCGAAGGCTCGTCCACGAGGCCGAGCAGGTTCTCAAGACGAAGGGGGCGCGCCGGATCTCGGCGCTCGTCGACCGCTACGAAGCCCATGCCGTAGGCTTCTGGGACGCGCTCGCCGACCGCGGCTGGCGGCGAGACGAGCGCATGCTGCGCTACATCAAGCTTGGGGGGCCCTTCGAGGCCCCCCATGTTCCCATTCCCAAAGCCCGCGGCCCGCTTCGCGGGCCTCGCGCTGCAGCTTCACGAAGCGCTCCTGGTGCTTGACGTTCGGAGGGACGGTCATCACCTGGGCGTAGCCCAGGCGGACCAGCTCGGCGTTCACCATCAGGTCGCCGACCCAGACGTACGCCAGGAGCCGCCCGTATCGATCCCGCGTTCGGACGTCCAGCTCGAGCCGCACGCGCCGGCCGGCGACGATGCGCCGGTTGACCTCGGCCGCCTCGCGACCTCCCGGCTCCTCGCCCCGGGTCGGGTGATGGATCTCCGGCGTGTTCACGCCGATGTAGCGGATTTTCTCCACACGGTCGGCGAGCCGCACGTGAATCGTGTCGCCGTCCACGACGCGGACCACGGTGCCCTCGATGGGCTCGGCCCGCGAGTACGCCGCCAGGAGTAACGGCGCGAGCAGGAGGGGAAGATGCCACCGCCGGAGCGCCACGCCGCCACGGTGTCACCGTGGATCGGCGAGTGTCAAACTTTAGATACTGTTGGGAGGAGGGTTGACTGCGGACCGGAGCCGGCTCGCGTCTACGTCAGGCCACCCTCGGAACAAGCCGGCCTCAAGGACCCCGCTACAACAGCCCTACGCGATGCGGAACATCGCGTAGCCGAGTGACCGGAGCTGAGTATCGACGAACGGCTGATGACGCCGCTCGGCGTTTCTACGCTCGACGGTGTCGCCGTTACGCTCGGCCACGCGGCGGTCACCACCGGATCGCCGATCCATGAAGACCTCGACGTTTTCTTCGGACGCGAACTGTCGCGCGAGGTATTCGCACAGGCTGTTCTGGTCGCGCGCCACGATGAAGTAGTGTCGAGTCATGACGGCCATAGGACTATCTTCTACGAAACGCTCGTGAGGGTCAAGGTTGGCGGAGCCGACCCAGGGCGCGGCGGGCCCTCCGTGCCTTTTTGGAAAGACGGCGGGGGTTGCCGCGCTTGTCCCGCACCGGTTCCGGGCTAGAGTCGCCGTCTTTTGTAGCGGGGTCCGGGAGGCCGGATCGGTCCGAGGGTGGCCCGAGAGAGGTGCGAGCCGGCCCCGATTCTGCGGACAACCCTGCTGCCGACGACGATCCTGTTGGCGGGTCTTCCTGGAATTCGAGGGCTTCCAGAAATTGCTCGGCGGTCAGGGCGGGACTGCCGGCGCGGCGGGCCGCGTCCTGGATCTTCCGATCGGAGCTGACGACGACCGCGCCGCTCCGCAACTGGCGCGCGAGTCGCATGAGCTCGTCGTCGGCCGTCAGGGGCGGGCGCGAGAAGATCACGCGGATCCGGCCCGCCGACGGGGCGCCGCCGGAGACTCGCGCACCGTCGAACACGACCGTGAACTCGTCGCGCGGCTCGCGGTGCGCCCGTGCCAGAAGGTGCAGGAGCGCCCGCCGTCCGGCCTCGAGGCTCTCGGCCTCGCGGGCCCGGAGCTCCGGGTCGCGTCGGATGACGTTGTAGCCATCGATGAGCCAGCGCATGAGCCAAGTATCCTATCCTCTCCCCTCGTAGGGAATGGCCCATGGACGATCCATCGCTGAGCATCGTCGGGAGCGGCTCGCTGACGCCGGACGCAGCCCGGTGTCTTCCGGAAAGCCTCGTCGTCCGATTGATGGTCGATCGTCCCTCGATCCGGCCCGTGGACGTCGGCGACGTCGTCGAGATCGTCGCCGGCGCGGGCGGGCGCCCCGGCGACATCGTGCTGTGCATCCACGAGGGAAGGTGCGAGCTCGGGCGGCTCATCCGCCACAGCGGGTCGCTCGTCGAGATCGAAGTGGGCCCCGGTGGGTCCCGTCCGGCGCTCGAGGGCGGCGCGGTTCTCGGGATCGCGACGGCGCTCGAGCAGGGCGATCTGTTGTTCGACCTCTCACGCGGCCGCTGGCGCGCGGCGGGCCGCCTCGCCGCGGCCTTGCCGCCCCGCCTCGGCGCCCCGCTGGTCGTTCTGGCGTGGCTCGAACGCCTGCGCCGTCCTTTCTTTCCGCCGCTCTTCATGGGCGGCGAGGAGCATCTGCTGTCCCAGCTCACCGTCGCGTACGACATCGAGGCCGAGGCCATCGGCCGCGAGACGGCGCTTCGGCCCGAGGAGCAGACGCTGCTCGAGCATCACCTGGTGGCGGGCCAGCGGCTGCTCGACGTGGGCTGTGGGGCCGGCCGTGAGGCGATCGGGTTCGCGCGCGCGGGGCTCACGGTCATCGGGATCGACGTGGCGCCGGCAATGATCACACGCGCCCGCGAGAGCGCCCGCGTCGCGGGGCTCGCGATCGAGTTCGAGGTCGGCGAGCCCCTCACCTGGCCGTCGACGGGCGCGCCGTTCGACGCGATCTACTTCAGCCCGGGGATCTACTCGCACATCCCCGGGCGCGACCGTCGCGTGCGAACGCTCGCGCGGCTGCGTGACCTTCTGGCCCCCGACGGCTTGATCGTGGTGGGACCGGTCCTGGCCCCGCCCCTGCCGCTGCTCTCGCGCACGCGCCTCGTCGACGCGCTTCGCCGGATCGGGCGCCGCGCGGGGCTCCGTCGCCTGGCCGAGCCCGGCGACCACTTCTATCGCGGCCACGCCCTCCGGCGCGCGCCGACCGCGTACCGCTACATTCACCGCTTCCGGACCCGCGGCGAGGCCGAGGCGGAGCTGGCCGACGCCGGCCTCGTGGTGACGGAGAGCCTCGATGAGACCTGCTGGATCGCGCGCACGCGCCGGCGTTAGCGGCGGTCTTCCAGCCGATAGAAGCGGTCGTAGTCAGCGGAGCTGCCTGACCGTGCGCCAGCAGACCCGGAGCGGGTGGACGGCGCGATAGACCGGAACCTTCCACGGCGCCTCGAGCTCGTAGTGGAATCGGAGCCACGTCCCCGAAGGAAAGAAGGTCCACGCCAGCACGCGCAGCACGTCGACGCCCCGGTCCATGAGGAGCGTCTGGGCGGGATAGACGCGCGTCTCGCCGAGCGGCGGGCCGAGGCTCGGCGGCCATGACGTCCCGATGCAGCGCAGGACGGCGGCCCGACGCAGACGACCGGGAGCGAGCCGCGCGGCCAGGCCGGGCGGCAGCGGGGTCCCGAACGACGCGTGGACCACCTTCAGCGTCCAGTCGAGGAGCGCGCGGATCCGCCAGCGTCGGGCCTCGTCCACCACCCGCTCCCAGTCGAGCTCGCCCGTATACCGACGGATCAGCGCGTCGATATCGGCGTACCAGAGGACGCGGGCGAAATCGGAGCCGAGCGTCAGGTGCAGCGCCAGGTGCAGCAGCATGTCCTCCGGGCAGAGCGCCAGGCTTCGGCCCTCGGCGAGGACAAGCGGCCGCGCCCGGCGCCAGAGCCCGTCGTGGTCGACCCGCACGACACCATCGAAACGAAGGTAGCGCGCGACGTCCCAGTGGAGGTCGACGAGGACCCCGCCGCGGACGAGCTCGGCGAAGCAGCGTGAGGCGGCGTGACGCTCGGCCTGGGGACCGGGCGTCCGATAGCCGAGGCTCGTGAGCGCTTCCACCGCCCGAGTCCGGTCGGCGGGACGGACGAGGAGATCGAGGTCCGCCATCGGCCGCAGCCCGGGATCGGGATAGACGGTGTGCGCGAGGACCATGCCTTTGAGCGTGAGGGTCTCGACGCCGGCCTGCCGGAGCGCGCTCGTCGCCTCGCCCCAGTGGCGGGCGAGCACGGCGCCGCGCGCCCAGACGCCGCGGGCGACATCGGTCAGGCGGTTCCGCGCATCGGGCGGCAGGCGCTGGAGGAGATCGAGGCGGCGGAGGTGCCGGTGCAGGAGCGGGGCGGTCCCCTCGCGGGTCGCGAGGTCGACGAGAGACGCCCAGTCGACGGAGCCGTCGGCGAGCGCAGCCAGCCAGCGCTCCGGCGACTGATCGAGGCCCACGCGCGCGCCCAGCAGGAGCAGACGCGCCGCTGCGTCGGGCGCGGGCGGCGCCGGCACGCTGTCTACGACGTCGAGCTGGTTCGCTGCCCCTTCCCCATGCTGGTCCTCTGGCTCGTGCTGCATGTGCCGTTGGTCGCGCGGCAGCACGTCGTGGTGTCGGCCCCGAAGATGCTGCTGGGCTCGAGCGTCGGCTTCTCGTACGGACGCTTCTCCTGAGTGGCCATCGTCAACTCCTCGCCGCGGTGCGGATCTGGTAGAGCCGCCGATTCGCGCCGGCGACCGTCCGAGCTCGCTCGTGGCAGCGCTTCCACTCGCCCTCGCCGCGCTCGAGTAGATTGTCGCCGTGACAGCGGTTGCAGAATCCGACCAACTCGCAGGACGAACACTCCGGCAGGTCCGCGTAGCGCTGGACCGAGAGCAGATCCCTGATCGCGGGCGGCGGCGCCGTCCAGAGCTGCCGGAACGGCGTCTGGCGAACGTTGCCGATCGGGATCCGGAACGCGACGCACGGGTAGACGTTGCCGTACGGATCGATGCAGCACCCGTTGGTCGCCGGCCCGCACGTCCCGCGCTGGAGCGCGACGTCCTCGGGCCGGCCCGCCTGCGGATCGAGCTGCTCGCTCCACGCGGAGTCGCGGAGGTACTGGAACAGCTCCTCGGAGTCGAGCTGGTATTCCTGGGGCACGTGACCGTCGCGCGGCACGGCGCCGTCGACGCGCGGGCTCACCTCGCAGCTGTAGGTGTGGGTGAAGACGCCGAGATCCTTGCCGAGCTGGTCGAGCTTCGCGAGCCCGGCGAGGTTCGGCTTCATCACGGTGGTCTTGAGGTAGACGCGCAGGCCGTGGCGCTGCAGGCGCTCGATCGCGGCCATGAGCCTCCGGAACGAGCCCGGTACCCGGGTGATCGCGTCGTGCACCTCCGGGTCCGCGGAGAAGATCGACAGCTCGACCGTGAGCGGCTCGAGCGCCGCGAGGCGCTCGACCTTGGCCTCCGTGAGCCCGATCCCGTTGGTGAAGACGCGGTAGACGAAGCCGCGCCGGCGCGCGTGCTCCGCGATGTCGAAGAAGTCGGGCCGCACCATGACCTCGCCGCCCGAGAGCGTGAGGTAGAGCCCGCCCATGTCGGCCAGCTCGTCGAGCAGGCGTCGGATCTCCTCGAGCGTCAGCTCGTGGCGGCGCACCTCTTGCTCGCGCCCGTGCTCGACGACGCAGTAGCAATGGACGCACTGCTCGTTGCAGCGGTAGGTCAGCTCGAGGTGGACGTTGAGCGGCGTCCGGTTCCGGTCGGCCTTGGCGCTGATCAGCGCCATGAGCGACTCGTCGCCGAGGCCGGCGTTCTGGGCGCAGCCCTCGAAGATCATCGGCTCTCTCCCTTGCGCCGGCGCTCGATGGAGACCAGATTCGCGTCGGCGAGCCGCTCGATGAACTCCACCGCGTCGGCGCGGATGGTCGCCTCGGACGCCGCGAACTCGCCCGCGACCACGCCGACGATCTCGTCCACGCTGCGCGCGCCGTCGCACAGCTCCCAGATCCGCGCGCCGACGCTGTTGAGAGGATAGAGCAATCCGCCCTTGACGTCTACGACGAGCGCCTCGGTGTCGAGGACCCGCCACGGGACCGACCGGCGGAGCGGGAAGGCCTCAGCCGAGTCCATCGAGGTAGTCCCAGAGCTCCGCGCGCGGTGCGAAGGCCAGCTCGTAGACCGGCGTCGCCTCGGCCAGCGCGGCGAGCGAGGCGAGGAGCCGCTCGGCCACGCGGGGGTCACGCTTGGGCAGCATCACCTCCGGGAAGGCGCGGGCGACCACCTCGGCCGGCGTCAGGCGGCGGTGGGCGAACCGGTCGGCCTTCCGGAGAAAGCAGAGCGCCCGCAGCGGCGCGCGCGCGTTCGCACGGGCCATCGTGGGTCCGCCGGAGCCGTAGAACGGCGTGGCGCATGCGGTGAATCCGCCCGGGACCGGCCGGAACGCCACCGTCTCGTCGTTCAGGACCTGACGATCTCCCGCCAGTCCGGCGATGGTCGTCTTGCCGCTTGCGGACGGACCCGAGAACGCCCACGCGCGCCCGTGGTCCACCACGGCCGAGGCGTGGAGCAGGAAGCCGCCCTCCCGCATGAGAAGGAAGCCGCACAGCAGGCGGAACAGCTCGGGGTTGAGCGCCGGCCCCGGTCCGACGCGGAAGCGAACGCGACGGCGAGCGAGATCGCCGTCGGCGCGGGACGGGTAGCTCGCGAGGGCGAAGTGGCCGTTGCTCCAGGTCGCGACCGGCCGGGGCGCGCGCCCCGGCCGGTAGCGCTCGGTCGCGGCCACTTCGACGGTGACCGAGGGGGCTCTGCGCGAGACGAACGGCGCGTAGCGCTCTTCGGCCCACCGGCGCTCGGGCGCGCCCAGGCCCGTCACGCGGAACACCATGCCGGCGACCTCGATGCGCGGCGCGGGCTCAGCCAACGGCGGATCCGTCCGCCCGCGGCACGCCCGCGCCGACCAGGCGGCACTCGGGAGCGGTCACGATCCGGGCCGCGAGCTCCAGGGTCCGTGCGAGCGCCGCGCGGCGGCGATCCGCCTGCCAGACAGCCCGGAGCAGCGTGGCGAGCGCCTGCACCCCACCGAGAGCCCGCGCCGGCTCGTCGTCGTCGCGCGAGATCCAGAACGCCGTCGTATGCACCCGGCGTGATACCGGTAGCGGCCAGCCCTGGTCGACGAACGGCGTGAGCCGCGTCGTCAGCCCTTCCGTCCCCGGAGTGACCGCGACGTAGCCCGCCACTTCGGCGGGGGACGTCGTGGTCGTGCGCGAAGCCTCGGCGCCAGCTCCGCTGACGACCACCGATCCGGCGCGGTCGAGACGGGTCGCGTGGAGCAGCAGCGTGTCCCGCTCGAGAAGCCACAGCGCGGAGAGCGTCCGCATCAGGTTGGCGACGCCAAAGCCGCCGGCGATGCGCACCGCGACCCGGCCACGCGGCACGTCGACCGCCGCGCGGTAGTAGCCGGTCGTCACGAGGAGCCCGCGGCCGCGACGCCGAACGCGCGGCGCGTCGTCGACGGTCTCCTCGCCGGCCGGCCGCCGGGCGCGGCGGCGGAAGTCCTCGTCGTACGTGATCGCGACCGTCACGTCCGGGCGCCGCGCTGTGAGGAACTCGGGGCGGCTGCGGGCCCAGAACCGGGGCTTGGGGTAGCGACACACGACGCGGAACGCGACGCCCGCGACGTCGACGGTGTCGGCGTAGTGGGTCAGGCGCGCCGCCATGCGCGCCGGCGCGCCGACGCCCACGCCGCGGCCGCGAGCGAGCGCGCCGCCCTCACGATCGCGTGCGCTCGCCGACCCGGTCGCGTCAGGTTCACCACGGCACCATCTCGCTCGAGAGCAACCACGACGCCCACGATTTGCGCCGGCCTCACCAGCTCGGGCCCCGCGCCGCGATGGTCGGCGCGGGCGAGGAGGACGGCGCCCCGGCTCCCGATCACGCGGTGGCAGACGATCGCCCCCTCGCATTCGTACGCGAGCAGGTCGCCGAACCGGATGCGGGCGGGAGGCGCCACGAGGATCCGCGTTCCGCGCGTCAGGAGCGGGCGCATGCTCCGGCCGTGCACCGGGAGCCAGGTCGGCGCGCCTGCCTCGATCCGCTCGCGGAGGACCTCGGTGACGACCGGGCGCCAGAGGGCGGCGGGGCGCGCCATATGGGCCATCCTATCGCAGCGCCGATCGCTTGCGCCATCCGCTATCATCGCCGGCGTGACCGCCGCTACCCGCTGGGCCGAGCGCCGCGCGACGCGGGGGCTCGTGGCCGCGCCGCACGCGCTGGCCGCCGAGGCAGGCCTGGCGATCCTGCAGCGCGGTGGCAACGCCGTCGACGCCGCCGTCGCGGCGGCGTCGACGGTCGCGGTCGTCTACCCGCACATGAACGGCGTGGGCGGCGACAGCTTCTGGCTGATCTATGACGGCCGACGCCGGGTGTTGCGCGGGCTGAACGCCGCCGGGCGCGCGGCGGCGGCCGCCGACCTCGAGGTCTACCGCGCGCGGTTCGGCGCAGCCATCCCGGCGCGCGGCGGGGCCGCGGCGCTGACGGTTCCCGGCGTCGTCTCCGGCTGGTGGGAGGCTCACACCCTGAGCCGTGACACGCTGGGCTCGCCGATCCGCTGGAGTGAGCTCCTCGAGGACGCCATCGGACGCGCCCGCGACGGCTTCCCCCCCTCACCCGGCCAGCGGCGCGAGACGACCGATGCCGACGACCTGTTCGGCATCGCCGCGCCGGTGGACCTGCGTGCCGCGCTCTGGCGCGTCTACCATCCGGCGCTTCTGGCGCGCGAACGGTTCGTGCAGGCGGACCTCGCCGCGACGCTCGAGGAGATCGCGCGGGGTGGCGCCGACACGTTCTATCGCGGCGCGCTCGGCCGCCGGATCGCCCTGGGCACCGCGGCCGCCGGCAGCCCGTTGACCGCCGACGATCTGGCTCGGCACCAGGCCGAGTGGGTGGACCCGTTGCGCGTTCCCTACCGAGGTGGTGAAGCGGCGAGCTTCCCGCCGCCGACGCAAGGGTTCGCCGCGCTCGCGATTCTGGCGCTCCTCGAAGGGTTCGACGTCCGGTCGCTGCCCGAGGCCGACTACGTGCACCTCGTCGTCGAGGCCACGAAGCTCGCCTTCGAGGACCGCGATCGGTACCTCGCCGACCCCGGCTTCGTCCCCGTCCCGGTGGCGCGTTGTCTCGATCCGGCTCGCCTCGAAGAGCGGCGCCGGCGCATCTCGCGACGGGTGGCGCGGCGCCCGCGCGGCGCATCGATCGAGGGCGACACGATCGCCATCGTCACGGCCGACGCGGAGGGCAACGCGGTGTCCCTGATCCAGAGCCTCTACTGGGAGTTCGGCTCCGGCGTGATCGCCGGAGACACCGGGGTGCTCTTGCAGAACCGCGGCGCGTTCTTCTCACTCGACCCCACTCACCCGAACCGACTGGCGCCGGGCAAGCAGACCGCGCACACGCTGATCCCGTCCATGTATCTGCAGGACGGCCGACCGCGCCTGATCTACGGCACGATGGGCGGTGAGGGCCAGCCGCAGACCCAGGCGGCGCTCGTCACGCGCATCGTCGATCGCGGCCTCGGCCCCCAGGCGGCGGTCGAGGCGCCGCGCTGGCTCTTCGGGCGCACGTGGGGCGAGGAGACGCAGTCGCTGAGGCTCGAGGCGCGGTTCGGCGACGACGTCGGCGCCGCGCTCCGAGAGCGTGGGCACGAGGTGAGCGTCGTCGAGGCGTGGAGCGACCTGATGGGGCATGCCCAGGTGATCCGCGTCGATCCCGACGGATTCACGGGTGCGTCCGACCCTCGCGCCGACGGCGCCGCGCTCGGGTTCTAGACCGGATTATTCATGAAACGATCGACGCGATCGGCGGGCGGGTGGCGTCGGGTGTGGCCCCGGCCGGAGGCCGGCAGAGCGCCCGAAGGGCGTCAGCTCAGCGGCAGCTCGCGCTCGAAGACGTTGAACGGCGAGCGGCGGGCGGCCTCGAGTGCCTGTCGGACCTGCGCCTCGCCGCGTCCCGCCCCCTGCCGCAGCAGGGCCTCGAAGAACGCCACGTAGAACGCGTCCGGCTCCACCACGACGGCCACGCGCGCGCGCTGCCCGGGAGCCGCGACCTTCATCCGATACTCGAGCGTCGCGCTCGTCCCCGGCCGGAGCCGCGTGTCGAATGTCTCGCGCGAGAGGTCGAGGGCCACCTCGCGCCCGATGACCTTCTCGCGGCGGCTGCCGGCCACGACCTGCCCCTCGGCGTCCACCAGCTCGGCGCTCAGGACGACCCGCGGCGTGACGTAGGTCGGAAACGCGTGGCCGATGCGCGTGCTGGTCACGCGGACGGTGACGAGCGCGACGTCGCCGGGACGATACCGCGCCGCACCGGCCCTGGCGGTGATGGTGAGTCCCGACCGCACCATGTCGGCGTCGTGGATCCCGCGCCAGCGGTGACGCCGATCGGGCATGTGGCAGTCCTGGCACTGCACGCCCGCGCGGGCGAACCGGCTCGCCTTCCACTCGTCGTAGGTGCTCTGGAGCAGCTTGCCGTTCAGCGCGAACCCGTCGGGGGCGAACTGGTGGCAGCTGCGGCAGAACTCGGACTTGAGGAAGGCGGGTGTGCGCGTGACGCCGTTGTGCGGCAGCGTCTCGCGCGCGCCGCTGCTCGCGAGCGAGCCGTCGCGCCGGGGCGGGCCGAAGCGCTCGTGGCTCCGCACGTGACAGCCGGCGCACGGCACGCCCTTGCCGGCGAGCGCGTCGTCGAGATGCTGGTTGGGCCGCACCTGGTCCCCGTCGGCGACGAGCGGCGCCTGCTCGGCGAGCGGGGCGTGACACGTGAGACACGTGAGCGCCGATTGCGGGTCGCTCTCGCGCATCTCCACGAGCTGACCCGCGACGCCGGGGCCGCTCGCGGCGGCGTGCACGCTGTCGCGCCAGTCGGCGAGCTGCGTGGGATGACAGGTCCCGCACGCCTCGGGGTGGAGCGAGGCTTCCAGCGGCGAGAACCGCGCGGGCGGCGTGCCCTGCGGCGCCAGCGGCTGGCGCCAGTGGCGCCGCAGAAATTCCTGGATCGTGTCGGCGCCGCCGCCGGCGGCGGCGCCGAGCAGCACGGCCGCCGTCGCCGCGCACGCTGCACGAAGGCGAAGTCGCATCAACGGGAGCATGATAGCGTGGGCTGACTGCTGTACAGTAGGAGACCGCAGTCATCCTGATCGCTTCCGGAGAACGCCGTGGATCCGTATCGCTTGCCGCGACAGGTGCGACCGACCCGCTACGATCTACGGCTCGAGCCCGATCTGCTAACGCTCACCTTCACCGGTGAGGAAACCGTCACACTCGAAGTCGAGGAGCCGACCGCGGAGATCGTCCTCAACGCCGTGGAGCTGACGATCGCCGAGGCGACGATCGAGAACGCGCGCGGCGACTCCCGCCGCGGGACGCCGGTCGCCGACGAAGCGGCCGAGCGCTGCCGCATCACGTTCCCCTCGCCGATCGCGCCGGGTACCTGGCGGCTGCGTCTGGCGTTCCGAGGGGCCCTGAACGACAAGCTCCGCGGCTTCTACCGGTCGAGCTACAAGGATCCGAGCGGTGAGGTCCGGTTGATGGCCGCCACGCAGTTCGAGGCGACGGACGCCCGCCGGGCCTTTCCCTGCTGGGACGAGCCGGCCTTCAAGGCGGTGTTCGCGGTGACGCTCGTGATCGACCCGAAGCTCACCGCCGTGTCCAACACGTCCGTCGTCGGCGAGCGCGTCGAGGGCGGGCGGAAGGTCGTCGCCTTCGCCGACACGATCAAGATGTCCACCTATCTCGTGGCGTTCGTCGTCGGCGAGCTGGAGGCGACGGACGGGGTGCTGGTCGGCCGAACGCCGGTGCGCGTCTGGTGCGTGCCGGGCAAGCGTCGCCTGGCCGCCTTCGGTCACGAGATCGGCGTCGCTTCGCTCCGCTTCTTCGAGGACTACTACGGCCTACCGTACCCGGGCGACAAGCTCGATCTCCTGGCGATCCCGGACTTCGCCGCCGGGGCGATGGAGAACCTCGGCGCGATCACGTTCCGGGAGACGGCGCTCCTGGTCGATGCGCGCGCCGCCTCGCACGCCGAGCTCGAGCGGGTCGCCGACGTGGTCGCCCACGAGAACGCGCACATGTGGTTCGGCGACCTCGTCACGATGACCTGGTGGAACGGCATCTGGCTCAACGAGGCGTTCGCCACGTTCATGGAGATCCTCGCGGTGGACGCCTGGAAGCCCGAGTGGCAGCGCTGGACGACCTTCGGCGTCTCGCGCGCGGCCGCCCTCTCGGTCGATGGGCTCCATTCGACGCGGCCGATCGAGTTCCACGTCGAGGCGCCGCGCGACGCCGACGCGATGTTCGACGTGCTGACCTACGAGAAGGGCGCGTCCGTGCTGCGCATGCTCGAGCAGCACCTGGGCGCGGCGGTCTTCCGCGACGGTGTGCGCGAGTACCTCCGGCGGCACGCGTACGCCAACGCCGACACCGGCGACCTCTGGGCCGCGCTGGGCCGCGCCGCGCGCCAGCCGATCCCGGAGGTGATGGACGGCTGGATCTTCCAGCCGGGCTATCCGCTCGTGAGCGCCCGGCTCGACGGGGGCCAGCTCGTGCTGAGCCAGCAGCGCTTCACGTACTTGCCCGAGCCGCTCCCCGGATCCACGCCCGCGCCGCGGGATCAGCTCTGGCAGGTCCCCGTCCAGGTGCGGATCGCCGCCTCCGGGCGCGCCGCGAGCGAACGCCGACTGCTCGCGACGCCGGAGACGCGGCTCGCGGTGCCCGAGCGCCTCGACGCGGTCCTCGTCAACGAGGGCGGCCACGGGTTCTATCGCGTGCGCTACAGCGGCGAGTTGCTCGAGCGGCTCCTCGGCGCGCTGGCCGGGCTCGCCGCCATCGAGCGGTTCAACCTCGTGAACGACGCCTGGGCCGTGACGGTGGCGGGCCTCATGACGATCCCCGACTACCTCGAGCTGACGGCGCGGTTCCGCGGCGAGCGCGACCGGAACGTGTGGTCGGTCCTGCTCGCCTCGTTCGCGACGCTGAACCGCATCGTCGAACCCGAGACCCGGCCCCGGCTCGCCGCGCTCGTGCGCGACCGCGTGGGCCCCGCCTTCGCGGAGCTGGGCTGGACGCCGCGGCCCGGGGAGGACGAGCTCACCCGACAGCTCCGGGGTGACCTCGTGCGCGCCCTCGGCGTGCTCGGCGACGACCGGCCCGTGCAGACGCGCGCGGCCGCGCTCTACGCCGAAGGGGCGGGCGACGTCGATCCCAACGTGCTCCCGGCCATCATCAGCGTGCTCGCCCACGCGGGCGACGCCGCGCGCTACGACGACTTCCTGAAGCGGTTCAAGTCCGCGGCCACGCCGCAGGAGGAGCAGCGATACCTCTACGCGCTGGCCGCGTTCCGGCAGCGCGAGCTGCTGGCGCAGACCCTCGCGCGCGCGATCAGCGGCGAGTTCCGGACGCAGGACGCGCCGTTCGTGGTGCGGTCGCTGCTGATGTCCGTCTACGGACGGAAGCTCGCCTGGGAGTTCGTCAAGACGCACTGGGACACGATGGAGCGGCAATACCCGAAGGCCGGGCTCCGGCGCTTGGCCGAGGGCGTGATCGGCCTCGCCACGCCCGAGCTCGAGCGCGACGTGCACGCCTTCTTCCAGGCCCGCCGGCCCGAGTTCGGCGGCAAGACGCTCGAGCAGTACCTGGAACAGCTCCGCATCGCCGTGCGCCTGCGCGAGCGCGAATCCGCCGCGCTCGCTAAATACCTCGCGCGATTCGGCTGACTACACCCGCACGCCGACGACCAGCCGCCCCACCGCGATGCCCAGGAAACACACCACCAGGCAGAGGGCCGTCGTCGCCAGGACGTTGACCCCGGCCTGACCCCACGCCCCGACCTCCACCAGCCGAACGGTCTCGTAGCTGAAGGACGAGTACGTCGTGAGGCCGCCCATGATGCCGACGGTCAGGAACAGCCGGGTCGCTTCCGGAACGAGCAGCGTCGTGACGCCGATCTGCTGGATGAGACCGATGAGGAACGAGCCGACGACGTTCACGATCAGCGTGCCGTACGGGAACTCGGCGCCGAGCCAGCGAGCCGCGAGGCCGGAGGTCAGGTACCGGAGACCGGTCCCGATCGCGCCGCCCAGACAGATCAACAGAAGACGCTCCACCGACGCGATTATCTCACGCGATCTCGATGGGCTCGTCGACGTAGACCGTGTAGGTGCGCGGCCGACCGCGCTCGGCGTCCTTCGGGTCCACGTACATGATGGAGGTCCGGCCGCGGATCTCGCGGGGGAGGATCGCGACGCGGACGAAGCTCGTCGGCTCGTCCTTCGACGCGACGGCGAGCACGGGCTCCCGCCCACTCTCGAACCAGGCGCCACCGGGCGTCACGCGCCGCGCCGGCGCGTCACCGACGGTGACGTCGAGCGACCCCGCGAGCAGACAGCGGATGCCGCCTCCCCGGTGGCGGTGCGGCAGCGCGACCCCGCCGGGCGCGAAGTCGACGCGGTCGGCGCGCATCAGGTACTCGGCGCGCGGGTCGAGGCCGATCGGGTGCTCGAGGAGCACCTTCGTGGCGCCGGCGCGCGGTCCACCGACCGGCGCCGAGCCGCGGATCAGCTCCCAGCGCAGCACGGTCGCGCCGTCGGCGCCCGCGCCGGCCTCACAGGCCTGGGCGCCGTGCCAGGCCTGATCTTCCACGACTTGGGCGGCGCGCTCGGCGGACGCGACCGCCAGCACGCCGCGCCGTACATAGAGCACGCGGTTGAGCGCGGGCAGCGCGCCTCGTCCCGAGGCGGGCAGCGTGTCCTCGCAGAGGCGCAACGCGTACCCGGAATCCCCTGACGCCATGGGGCGTCATTGTACGCTCCGCGCGCTCCGTGGTACGTTGCGAGGCGATGAGAGCCTTGATGTTCGGGCTCCTGCTCATGGGTGCCTGGCTCGGCGCTCCCCGCACCACCGCGGCCCTCTCCGTCCAGGAAGCGATCCTCCGCGCCACGCCGGCCGTCGTGCTGATCACCACCGAGGTGCGCGGAGAGGTGACGTTGAACTGCGGCCGCGGCCCCATCACCGTCAGCCCCGCGCCCTTCGTCGAGACGGGGACCGGGTGGTTCGTCGATGGGCGTGGCTTCGTCGTCACGAACGCTCACGTGGTGGACCCCGCGTACCGGCTGCCGCCCTGGGTGACGCACGAGCTGAAGAAGAAGGCGATCGAAGAGGCCTGCGTCGAGCCGCAGCTCCGGGCCCGGAGGGTCATGCGCGGCCAGCAGCCGGTCCTCGAAGAGGACATCCGCCGCGCGGCGTCGACCGTCGCTCTCGCCAACGCCAAGCTGGAGGCGCAGCCGCAGATTACCGTGCTCCTCTCGAACGGCACGAAGCTCAAGGCGGAGGTCAAGAAGTTCAGCCCGCCGCCCCGGGTCGACAGCACGGGCAAGCCGGCGCCCGACTTCGGACGTGACCTGGCGCTCCTCCGCGTGCCGGACGGCTTCTATCCGGCGATCGGGCTCTCGATGCGCGACCCGCAAATCGGCGATCCGGTGCACATCCTGGGCTTCCCGGGCGTGTTGCTCGCGCACGAGCTGCTCAACCAGAGCGTGAGGTTCGAGGCCACCGCGACCAACGGCGCGGTGTCCGGACTGCAGATGGACGCGAAGGGTCAGGACCTCATCCAGACGGATGCGGCGGCGGCGCACGGCAACAGCGGCGGCCCGGCGATCTCGGACGACTCGACGCTCGTCGGCGTGATGCAGTTCGTGTCGTTGTCGTCGTCGGGCGCGATCGTCCAGGGGTACAACTTCCTGATCCCCGGGAAGGACGTCGCCAAGTTCTTGCAGGGGACGGAGGTCACCAAGCCCGGCGACAGCAAGTTCAACCCCGTGTGGGTCGCGGGCATCGAGCTGCTCCTGGCTCAGCGCTACAAGGCGGCCGCCGCGAAGCTCGAGGAGGCCAACACGCTGGTGCCGAACCTCGCCGTCGTCAAGCGCGCCCTCGGCGAGGCCCAGGAAAAGGTGAAGCATCCCCCGCCCCAGCCGTTCCCGTGGGCGTGGGCGACCCTCGGCGTGACCGTGCTGAGCGTCGGCGCCTACGGCGGCATGTGGAGCAAGCGCTGGTGGAAGAACCGTTTCCGGGTCACGCCGACGCAGGTGATCACGTTCATCGAGCGAGGGCTCAACCCCATCCTGCTCGACGTGCGCACCAAGACCGACTTCGAGACGAGCCCGCTGAAGCTCCCGGGCTCGATCCGGCTCGAGCCCGAGGAAGCCGAGCGCGGCCCGCTCAACTTCGAGCCCGAGCAACTCATCATCGCCTACTGCACGAGCCTCGAGGAAGCGTCCAGCGAGCGGGTGACGCAGGTACTCCGGCAGCGCGGCTTCAAAAACGTGCGCATCCTCAAAGGGGGCCTCGGCGGCTGGACCAACGCCCGGCTGCCGGTCGAGGGGAAGTCGGCGCTGCCGTCGATCGGGCTCGAGCTCTACAAGAACCTCTCGCTCGGCGACATCGAGCGGCGCCGGTTCAAGCCGGGCGACGTCATCTTCAAGGAGGGCGACGACGCGCACGACGAGGCGTACGTGATCCACGCGGGCACGGTCGAGATCCGCCGGAGCTTCGACGGCGCCGAGCGGGTGTTGAACCGGATCGGCGAGGGCGAGCCCTTGGGCGAGATCGGGCTTTTCCGCAAGGGGCCGCGCTCCGCGACCGCGGTCGCGGCGGAGGACGTCGAGCTGCTCATTCTCAAGCAGGAACGGCTCGAATGGCTCGTCCGGAATCGGCCCCAGCTCGCCCTCGAGCTCCTCAAGCGCCTCTCGAACCTCGTCGTCGCCACGGACCAGGAGCGAGCCGGAGCCGTCAGATGACTCCGCGCTCGGCGAGCCGCCCGAGCTCCCCGCGCGAGAGCCCGAGCTTCCCACCGTAGATCTCCTCGTTGTGCTCGCCCGGGCTCGACGGGCCGGCGGCCTCGATCCGTCCCGGCGTCAGCGTCAACCGCGGGACGACTCCCGGCATCGCGATCTGACCGAGCCACGGCAGGACGACCGAGACGATGTTCTCGCGCGCGCGCACGTGCGGATCCTCGAAGAGGTCGCGCACGCTCGCGACGAGCGCGGAGGGAACCTCCGCGGCCTCGAGCGCGGCGAGCGCGGTCGCCGCGTCGCGCTCGCCGACCCACGCGGCGACGAGCCCGTCCACGAGCGTCCGGTGCTCGAGCCGCGCCGGCGTCGTCGTCATCCGCGGATCGCCCGTGAGGTCGGGCCGACCCATCGCCTGGAGCAGGCGCGCGAACATCCGGTCGTTGGTGCAGGCGATCGCGATCCACCGGCCGTCGCGGCTGTGATAGTGGTTGTGCGGTACCGCGCTCTCGGTCCCCGAGCCGATCCGCTCGCGCACCTGGCCCGTGCCGCCGTACACCGCGATGGCGTCGTCGAGCACGCGGAGCACCGGCTCGTAGAGGGCCAGATCGACGACCTGGCCCTCGCCGGTGCGCTCGGCGTGGCGCAGCGCCACGAGGGCGCCGACGGCGCCGAACACGCCCGCCAGATAGTCGGGAACCGTCGGCGTCCCCGGCGATACGGGCGCGCGGTCCGCGTAGCCGCCCAGGTACGCGAGACCGCCGACCGCGGCGGCGATGCGTCCGAAGCCGGGACGCTCGCGATTCGGCCCGGTCTGGCCGAACGCCGAGATGCGGACCATGACGAGTGACCGCCGGATCCCGGAGAGCTCGTCCCAGCCGAGGTTCCATCGCTCGAGCGTCCCGGGTCGGAAGTTTTCGGTGACGACGTGCGCAGTGGCCACCAGACGCCGGATCAGCGCCTGCCCCTCGGGATCACGGAGATTGCACGTGATCGACTTCTTGTTGCGCGCCTCGACGAACCACCAGTAGGAGCCGCCGCCGGACGGAGCGACGGCGCGGCCCAGACGGCGCAGGTCGTCGCCGACGCGCGGCTGCTCCACCTTGATCACGTCGGCGCCGAACTCGCCGAGGAGCGTCGCGCAGAGCGGCGCCGCCAGGTAGGTCGCGAGATCGAGGACGGTGACGCCGGCGAGTGCCTGGCGAGGCTCGGCCACGCCGCTCATCTTACCTCGCTCGTGCTACGATTCGGCCGGCTCGGGCCCGGATCGCCGCGCCCGTGGACCGGCGAGGGAAACGATGAAAGCAATGCTGGCGCGCGCGTGGGGCGAGCCCTCGACGCTCGAGTACGCGAACGCGCCGACACCACGGCCGAACGCGGGCGAGGTCGTCATCGAGGTCCGCGCGATCGGCTGCAATTTCCCGGACATCCTGATCGTCCAGGGCAAGTATCATCACCGACCGGAGCTGCCGTTCAGCCCGGGCTGTGAGGTGGCGGGGATCGTCTGCGGCATCGGCGCCGGCGTGACCGAGGTCGGTCTCGGTGAGCGGGTCTTCGCGACGATGGCGTGGGGCGGATACGCGGAAGTGGTCGCGGTGGACCAGCGTCACGTCTACGCCCTGCCCGACTTCATGACCTTCGAGGAGGGGGCGGTCTTCGGCCTGGCATACCAGACCGCCTGGTGCGGTCTCGTGCATCGCGCCGGGCTCCGGCGGGGCGAGACGCTGCTCGTCCATGCCGCCGCCGGCGGGACCGGGCTCGCGGCGGTGCAGCTCGGGCGAGCGCTGGGTGCCCGGGTCATCGCCACGGCGGGATCGGCCGCGAAGCTCGAGGTCGCGCGGGCCAACGGCGCCGACGTCTGCATCGACTACCGGACGGAGGCGTGGGTCGAGCGGGTAAGTCGGGAGACCCACGGCGAGGGCGCCAACGTGATCTTCGATCCGGTCGGCGGCGATGTCTTCGACGGGTCGACCCGGTGCATCGCGTTCGAGGGCCGTCTGCTCCTGATCGGATTCGCGGGCGGGCGCATCGCGGAGGTCGCGGGCAACCGGGTGCTCCTGAAGAACGTCAGCGTGGTCGGCGTCCACTGGGGGCTCTATCGCCAGCGGTACGCGACGCAGGTGCGCCGCTGGATGGTGGAGCTGCTGAAGCTCGCCGAGGAGCGCCAGCTCAAGCCCGTCATCTGGAAGTCGTTCCCGCTGGAGCGCGCGTCGCGGGCGCTGGCCGCCATCGCCGCGCGCGAGAGCTACGGCAAGGTCGTGCTGGTCCCGTGATCAAGCTCCCGCTGAAGCGGCTCGACCCGTCGGTGGCGCTGCCCACGTACGCGCGGGAGGGTGATGCCGGCCTCGACCTCCGCGCCGCACACGACGCGACGCTCGAGCCGGGCGGACGCGGGCTCGTCGGCACCGGCCTGGCCGTCGCGATCCCCGCCGGGTTCGCGGGGCTGGTGCTCCCGCGTTCGGGCCTCGCCCTGACCCACGGCGTGACGGTCCTCAACGCGCCCGGCCTCGTCGACGCCGGCTATCGCGGGGAGCTGAAGGTGCTGCTCGTCAATCACGGCGAGAAGGCGGTCACCGTGCGGCGCGGCGAGCGCGTCGCCCAGCTCGTCATCCAGCACGTCGAGCGGGCCGAGCCGGTCGAGGTCGGCGAGCTGCCCGCGAGCGAGCGTGGCGCCGGGGGCTTCGGCTCGACCGGAGCCTGAGAGGCGCCGAGGCGGACCCCCCCGGGCGCTCAGTCGCCGGGCGCCATGAACGGGTATCGAAAGTCGGTCGGCGGCACGAACGTCTCCTTGATCGCGCGCGGGCTCACCCAGCGCAGCAGATTCAGCACGCTCCCCGCCTTGTCGTTCGTGCCCGACGCGCGGGCGCCGCCGAAGGGCTGCTGGCCGACGACGGCGCCCGTGGGCTTGTCGTTGATGTAGAAGTTGCCCGCGGCATACCTCAGCGCTTCGCTGATCCGGACGATCGCCGCCCGGTCGCGCGCGAAGACCGCGCCGGTGAGCGCATAGGGCGAGCCGCGGTCGCAGATCTCGAGGGCGGTGTCGAGGTCACGGTCCTCGTAGACCCACACGGTGAGCACGGGCCCGAAGATCTCCTCGCGCATGAGCTTGAGATCCGGTCGCTTGGCCAGCACCACGGTGGGCTCGATGAAGTAGCCCTTGCCGTCGTCGCACCCCCCGCCCGCGAGGATCACCGCGTCCGGCGACTGCCGGGCGAAGTCGATGTAGCCCTTGATCGAGGCGAAGGCGCTCCGGTCGATCACCGCACCCATGAAGTTGGTGAAGTCCGCGGGATCGCCCACTCGGATCTCGGCGACCTGCGCGAGCAGGCGCTCCTGCACCGCGGGCCAGAGGGAGGCCGGGACGAACGCGCGCGAGGCGGCCGAGCACTTCTGGCCCTGGAACTCGAAGGCGCCGCGCGTCAGCGCCGTCGCGAGCGCCGGCACGTCGGCCGAGGCGTGAGCGAAGACGAAGTCCTTGCCGCCGGTCTCGCCGACGATCCGCGGATAGGACCGGTAGCGCCGGACGTTCCGTCCGACGGTCTCCCACATGCCCTGGAACGTCGCGGTCGACCCGGTGAAGTGGATGCCGGCCAGCGCGGCCGAGGCGAGTGCTGCGTCGCCGACCTCCGCGCCCGCGCCCGGAACCATGTTGACGACACCGGGCGGCAGCCCCGCCGCCTCGAGGATCTCCATGATGACGTGCGCGGAGTAGAGCGCGGACGAGGCCGGCTTCCACACGACCGTGTTGCCCAGGATCGCGGGCGCGGTCGGGAGATTGCCGCCGATCGACGTGAAGTTGAACGGCGTGACGGCGAACACGAACCCCTCCAGCGCCCGGTGCTCGAGCCGGTTCCAGGAGCCGGGCGACGACAGGGGCTGCTGGCGATAGATCTCCTCGGCCCAGGCGACGTTGAAGCGCCAGAAGTCGATGAGCTCGCAGGCCGCGTCGATCTCGGCCTGATGCGCGGTTTTCGACTGGCCGAGCATCGTCGCGGCGTTCAGCGTCATCCGGTACGGTCCCGCCAGCAAGTCCGCCGCCCGGAGGAAGATCGCCGCGCGGTCCTGCCACGCCAGGCGCGACCACTCCCGGTGAGCCGCCCCCGCCGCGTCGATCGCGCGCTCGACTTCCTGGGCGCCCGCCTTGTGCCAGACGGCGAGGACGTGACGGTGGTCGTGGGGCACCACGGCTTCCGCCGTCCGGTCCGTCGTGATCCGCCGCCCCCCGATGCGGGGCGTGATCTCGATGATCCCGCTCGCCATCCGGTCGAGCTCGGCGCGGAGCGCGCTCCGCTCGGGACTGCCGGGGGTGTAGGCCAGAATGGGCTCGTTACGGGGAACGGGCACGCTGAAGATCCCGTTGCTCATCGCGGACCTCCTCGCAGCTTACCGGCGGCCCGCGTCCGCCTCGGCCTGGTCGTCGACCTCGTCGCGCTCGCGGCCGCGCGCCACGTAGTCGGCGACGGCGGGCGCCGAGTCCGTGTCCAGCGAGGTGAACCGCACGCCGGCCTTCTCGCCCCGGCGCGAGACGATCGTGCCCTCCGCGACGATCCGGCGCGCCAGCTCGCCGCCTTCGAGGCGGACCTCGACCTGGCTGCCGACCGGCCACTCGGGTGGGACACTGGTCAGCCCCAGCCCCCCTTCGCTGATGTCCACCGTGCGCACGCGGCAGACGCGCCCGTCGCCGGCGGCGGTGAGCGTCGCGTCCACCTCGAGCACCGCGCGCGGGTGCTTGCGCATGCTGGAGGGCATGACACCGTAGATCTTCACGGGCTGGGACTTGCCCTTCACCGTCACCGTGTCGAGCTCGTTGGTCGGGAACCGCCCCTTCACGTACTCGTAGGTGTACTCGCTGATGATGATCGAGACGCCGTGGTCCTTGGTGATGGACTCGAGACGGGCGGCCAGGTTGACGGTGTCGCCGACCGCCGTGTACTCGTTCCGCTGCCGCGACCCGAGGCTGCCGACGATGGCCTCACCGGAGTTGATGCCCACGCCGCAGCGAATCGACACGCCGAGCTTCGCCTCCCAGCGCGCGGAGAACGCCTGCGCGCGCTCCTGGAACTCGAGGCCGGTGCGGATCGCGTTCAGCGCGTGCTCGGGGTCCTCGTACGGCGCGTTGTAGAGCGCCATGATGCCGTCGCCGATGTACTTGTCGACGGAGCCCCCGTAGCGGAAGACGACCTCGGTCATCACGGTGAGGTACTCGCGGAGCATCTCGTCGACCTGCTCGGGCTGGAGCCGCTCCGAGATCGAGGTGAAGCCGCGAATGTCGGAGAAGAGCACCGTGACCAGGCGCCGGCGGGGGCTGAGGCTCCGCCCGTCGCGATCCCGGACCACCACGCGTAGCACGTCGGGCGAGAAGAACCGTGACAGACGCTGCTTCTCGCGCTGCTCGCGCACGAAGTTCTCGACCACCGTGGCGCCGTAGCCGAGCACGAGGCCGAAGGTGACGGCCATCCCGCGCATCCACACGTGGGCAAGGGCGAAGCCGGCGAACGCCAGCAGGGCCCCCACCACCCACAGCAGGGCGACCACCACGAGCGCCCGAAAGGCACGGAGCCGCACCACGAGCACCGATCCGACCAGGGCGGCGACCACCGCGAGCACGGTGGACGCGAGCTTCGGGACCTCGCGGATCCGATCGCCCCGGATGAGGGTCTCGAGCGCGTTGGCGTGGATCTCGACACCCGGCATGTCGCCGCGGGCGAAGGGCGTGGCAAAGACGTCCTTCTGTTTTTCACTGGTAGGGCCGATCAGGACGATCTTCCCGCGGAACCACCCGGCGGGGACCTCACCCTTCACCACGCGGTAGTACGGCATCCACGGAAACGTGTTGGGCCCGCCCCGGAAGTTGATCAGCACCTCCGCAACTCCGGGAGCTGGCTTCGTCGGGAATCCCGCCGCGCTCACCAAGCGGTGGATCTGCGTATCGAATCCAGGCCACCACTCGCCGGCGCCGGGCACCTGCATCAAGGCCCGCCGCACATGGCTGTCGCGGTCGAGACGAACGTTGACCGCTCCGACGGCGGCGGCGCCCCTGCGAATGACCGGCAGGGGCAGGTTGGACATCTCGCGCTTCACGCCGACCGTGCCTCTTTCGGTGGTGTAAAGTGGCTGATCCTCATCCGTGTCGGGGGCAAGCGCGAGCACGACGTTGCCGGCGTGTGCGACCGCCGCGCCCAGAGCCTCGTCGTCCGCGGGCCCGAACCGCGACGGCGTGTCGAAGATGAGGTCGATGCCGATGGCGAGCGGCTGGTCGGCGCTGACGCGATCGATGAGCGCTCCGTGTAGCTCGCGGGGGAACGGCCACTGAAGGGCGAGCTCCTGGAACGATGCCTCGTCGATCGAGATGATTACGATCGGCGCGGTGGGCTGGCGTATGCCGCGAAGGTCGAAGAACCGCTCGAGGGCCCAGTATTCGAGCAACTCGATGTCGAGCAGGGCCAGGTGGCCGAAGAAGACGAGGCCCAGCGTGACCGCCGCCGCCCCGAGGCCGAAGAGGTGTTTCCGGACTTGACCCAGCAGACGCGCCCGGAGTCGCTCCATCTCCGCAACTCTAAGCCAGCGTTGCCTTCGTGACCACAGCGATTCCGGCGCCTCCGATGGCGACTGGATCAGCCGTTCGTTCCGGAAATCCTTATTTGATCGGCACTTGACAAGCGTCGGTCCGACGGCGATAGTCGAAGGTCAAAGTCGGCCATTGGTAGAGATCGTTGCAGCCATCCCCAGTCTCGCAGGGATGCCCACCCCGGACGTTCTGAGGTAAGGGAGGACGCGGTCATGACGAGTGCCGGTCGAATCGTCGTCGCGCTGTCGCTGCTGGCCGCGCTGTGGCCCAACCCGGCCGTCGCGCAGAAGGCCGGCGTCGTCACGACCCTCGAGGGCAACGTCACCGCCGCCCGCGCCGCGGCCGCGCAGCCCGTTGCGCTGAATTTCAAGGACGACGTCTTCGTCAACGACCGCGTCGTCACCGGTGACCGCTCTCTGGCCCGCCTCCTCCTTGGTGGCAAAGCCGTCGTCACCGTCCGCGAGCGCTCGGCCCTCACGATCACCGAGGTCCCCGGCCGCTCCACGATCGACCTCGACTCGGGCAAGATCGCCGTCGCCGTCGCCAAGGACAAGATGCGCCCGGGCGAGCAGATCGAGGTGAAAACCCCGAACGCCGTCGCCGCCGTGCGCGGCACCGTCTTCGTCGTCGAGGTCATCCGCGCCTCCGCCAGCGCCGGCAACGCGCAAACCGGCGTCACGGTCAACCACTACGTCTTCGCCGGTCAGATCGCCCTGAACGTCGGCGCTCAGGTCCTCAATGTCGCCGCCAACAACTTCGCGAGCGTGACGGGCGGGGTCGTGAACTCCGGCATCATGAACGCGGCGATGCGGGCCAACGCCAGCGGCGGCCTCGCGCCGCGCGGGGGGTTGCCGAAGGTCAGCGGCGCCGAGGGCGACGCCAAGCAAAACGCGATGAGCTCGACGGTCGCGACGTTCAACGCCGGGACAGGGTTGCCCATCATCCCGCCGCCGCCCCCGCCGCCGCCGACGATTCAGCTGCCTCAGGTGCAGGACGTCTTACTGCCCGGCGGAGGCAAGGCGATCCCTGCGCCAGCGCCCCCGCCTCCCCCGATCGTCTCTGCGGTCGTATCTGCCCCGGGCTCGATTGTCACTCCCGACAGCATTCTCCGTCCACCGCCGCTATGCTGCCTCGTCCCGGACAGTCGGGTGACCGACCAGTACAAAAGTGTTGGGCTCCTGTTCGGCCCGACGCCCGCCGGGATCTTCAACGATGGGGGGGGGACCGCCGCGTGGGCCGGTGTAAACCGCAATAACGTGCTGGACCTGATCTCTCCGGTCGAGGTGTCGTTCGTGATGCCCGGGACGAACAAACCGGCGACGACCAAGCATCTCAGCGTCGAGGTCGGCATCGCCGCGGTAGGGTCGATCCTCCTCGAGGCGTTCGGTGCCGGTGGCGTGCTGCTCGGCTCGACCGCCAACGACGACGGGATCGGCCCGCATGGACGGACGTTGGCAACTTTGAACCTCGACGGCATCAGCTCGCTCCGGGTGTCCGGCAACGACACCTGGGGGATCGACCAGATCGAGTACGGGGAGCTCATCGATCCACCGGACGTCCTCACGCTGCAGCGCCCGCTCCTGCGCTCGACGCACGAGCAGCGGCAGGCCTTCTGGACCTTCTTCGACATCACCGACGATCGGATCGTCGGTGAGAGCACTGTGCCGCTGATCTGGCTCACCGGCAGCACGTTCACCACCGCTCACCAGTTCGCCCTGCTGAGCAACAGCGACGTGACGACGGCGGGCTCGTTCCTGCGCCTGGATGATGGGAGCCGGATCGTTCAGACTAACGCTGGCGAGCCTCTCGTCTGGATGCGGGGCGGCTCGCTCAACGTCGGCACGGGCAGCAGCGGCGGCAACCTTTTCGATCTCATCGGTCGCGCGGGCGCCACGCAGATCGACCCCGAGACCGGTCTTACCCTGGGCACCGATCGCCCGATTCAGCCCGGCGCCGAGGCGCCGGTCTTCCAGGCCGACCGAGCCGCCGTCGTGAACGTGCGCGGCAGCGCCTACAAGATCGACACCGCCCTCCTCGAGGCGACGGCCCCCCTCCTCAACCTCAAGGACGGCACCATCTTCACGACCGGCGACAACGCCATCGACCTCGTCGGCAAGGCCAAGGTCTCCATCCCCAACGACGCCATCGCGATGGTCACCATCAGCAAGAGCATCGTCACCGTCATCAACGGCCACTTCGTCAACGTGGCCGGCGGCAGCGAGCTCAACGTCCCCATCCTCGTGAGTCTGGCGGACGGCGCCCACCTGGTCATCAAGAACGGCGCGCTCCTCAACGTCTCCGGCGGCTCCTCCGCCACCATCGGCCGCTCGATCTTCAGCTTCACCGGCATCGGCAACGTCGTCAACGTCACCAATTCGATCGCGCCGACGGCCCTCATCAACGGCATTCCCGTTGCCGGCCCGCTCGACAGCTTCCGCATCGGCGCCAACGCCCT
>DASPZZ010000068.1:0-2417 GCA_035635995.1 Binatia bacterium
CGTTCGAGAGCGCCCGGGTGACCTTGACGGCCCAGGGGCGAGTCGAGATGGCCGCGGGCTCCACCTCGCTCGGTCAGGGGCTTCCGACCACGCTCGCCCAGGTCTGCGCGGAGGTCCTTCAGGTGCCGCCGGGCGACATCATCGTGCACCTGGGCGACACGCGCTGGATGCCGCACGGCGTCGGCAGCTCGGCGAGCCGCTCCGCCGTGATGGCCGGCTCCGCCGTGTACCAGGCGTCGAGGCGTCTACGCGAGCAGATCGCGGCGCTCGCCGCGGCGCACTTCGAGGCGAGCGCGGCCGACATCGAGCTCGAGGACGGCGCCGCCGTCGTGCGCGGCGTGCCGGATCGGCGCTGCTCGCTGCGCGAGATCGCCGGGCTCGCCGGTGGCCCGCTGGAGGCGGAGTGGCGTCACGAGACCACCCGCGCGATCGGCTCGTTCGGCGTCCATCTCTCCGTGGTCGGCGTCGACGTGACGACGGGCGAGGTGCGTCCCGAGACGCACTTCGTTTTCTGCGACGTGGGGCGCGCGCTCAATCCGACCATCGTCGAAGGCCAGCTGGTGGGCGCCGTGGTCCAGGGCATCGGCCACGCCACGATGGAGGAGCTCGTCTACGATTCGAACGGCCAGCTCCTCACCGCCACCTTCATGGACTACGCGATGCCGACTGCGGCCCGCGTGCCCACGGTCGAGCTCCTCGTCCACGAAGCCCCGGCACCCTCGAATCCGCTCGGCGTCAAGGGCGCCGGAGAATCCGGAACGTCTGGGGTCGGCGCCGCGGTCGCGAACGCCGTGGCCGCCGCGGTGGGCAGTGCCGCCGCCCGCCACCTGCCCGTGACCGCGCCGAGGGTCCGAGCTGCGATCGACGCGCTATGATGGCCGCTCGGTGATCAAGCGCTCGCCAGCCGGACTCGATCTGCTGCTCCTCGGCCTCATCATCAGCGCCTGCTCAGTCTCCCCCGCGCGCGCCGCCGATCCGACCGACGCGTCGCTTCGCGAGGAGATCCACAGCGTTTCCGTCCCGGCCGCGGACGCGAAGATCGTGGTCACGACCTATCGGCCGCGCGCCTCGGGACCGTTTCCGTGGATCGTGATGAGCCACGGTACGGCGACCACGGCCGAAGCCAATCGCACGATCGGCCGCTTCCGGGCCTTGAACCCGATCCGCGAATGGGTGAAGCGCGGCTACGCGGTGGTCGTGCCGGTGCGACGCGGCTACGGCGCGAGTGGCGGGGACAAGTTCGGCGACTCGTACGGCAGCTGCAAGAGGCCGGACTTCCGTGGCGCGGGCGAAGGCGCGGCGCTGGATCTCCTCGCCACCATCGAGTGGGCGAAGACGCAGAAGGATCTCGATCCCAAGCGCTGGCTGCTGGTCGGGCAGAGCGCGGGCGGGTTCGCGTCGATCTACACCGCGTCGAAGCGCCCCGACGGGCTCGTCGCGGTGCTCGCGTTCGCGCCCGGTCGCGGCGGGCGCCCGGACACGCACCCGGGGCTCCCGTGCGCGCCGGATCCCGTGGCCAAGCTGTTCGCGTCGATCGCGCCGGACATCGCCGTCCCGGTCTTGTGGTTCTACGCGGAGAACGACGCCTTCATCGGCCCGGCCGCAGCCAAGCTCTGGTTCGAGAGCTTTCGCGCCGCCGGCGGGCGCGGCGACTTCGTGATGCTACCGCCGTTTCCCGAGAACCGCGGCCACGGCGTCTATCCCTCGGCGACCGGGACGCCGCTCTGGACCGCGGCGGTGGCGACGTTCTTTCGCTCGCAGCAGATCACGCTGCCGTTCTAGGCGCCCATCGCCGCGGCTTCGGCTCGCGCCATCCCCACCGCTTCCGCGGCGGCGAGGATCTCGGCCCAGGTCGTCGGGTCGACCTCGATGCCGGTGCGAGAACGCTCGGCCTGCGCGATGCGCTCCGGCTCACCGGGAACCAGGACGGGGAGCTTCGGATCGACCGGCGGCGAGGCTTTCACGTAGTCGATGAAGCCGTCGATCTCTCGCCGGAGCCAGTCGACCCCCGCGAGCCGGGCCGGGTCGACGAGCATCGTGAACATGTTGTTGACGACACCCCCCATGCGCTGATTGCCAGGCTGGATGCTCGGGCCGCCGGTCAGCGCAGTCGCGAGAAGCTCGGTCATCACCGCGAGGGCGTAGCCCTTGTGGCCGCCGAACGGGAGAAGCGCGCCGTGCGGCTCGCTGTACATCACGTTCGGATCCCGCGTCGGCCGACCCTTGGCGTCGATGAGCGCGCCTTCGGGGGCAGGCTTGCCCTCGTTCTTCGCGACGCGAATCTTGCCCATCGCGACCGCGCTGGTGGCCATGTCGAGCAGCAGCGGGGCGTGACGGTCCGTGCCGGGCACGGCGATGCAGACCGGGTTCGTGACGAACCGGGCGTCGGTGCCCCGAAACGGCGCGACGGTCGCCCG
>DASPZZ010000069.1:0-8824 GCA_035635995.1 Binatia bacterium
AGGGGACGCACCTCGGCGATCTGGCGGACGTACTCCTTCGACGGCATCGAGTCCGCGGCGTCGACGCCGAACCCGCCCTGGAACGCGGCCACGACCGGGTCGAGCTCGCCGCCGGTGAAGCTCCGGTTGAAGACGTTGAGCACCGCCTTCTGCACGAGCTTGCCGAGCACCTTGTCCTCGCCCCCGTCGCCGAGCGTCTCCAGCTCGATCTTGCCGCTGGTCGAGGCGACGATCGCTCCGAGATCGCTCACGCGCGGCGCCACCTCGCGCTCGTCCAGCCGGATGGCGCGCTTGAGCGCGTTGGACAGGAGATTCTCCCAGTTGCAGATGCTGACGCGCACCGACACGCCCGAGCGCTGGCTGATCTCCGGCGCCTTGCGCGCCAGGTGCGTCAGCTCGGCGACGATCTGCTTCATGTACGGCGACGCCGCATACTGAAACCCGGCGGCCGTGAACTGCGTGAGCTCGGCTTCCATGATCGCGATCTCGTCCTCGAGCCGCTTGGGATAGTGGGTGCGGATCTGGGAGCCGAAGCGGTCCTTGAGCGGCGTGATGATCCGGCCCCGGTTGGTGTAGTCCTCGGGGTTGGCGCTGGCGACCACGTACACGTCGATCGGCAACCGGACCTTGTAGCCGCGGATCTGGACGTCGCGCTCCTCCATGATGTTGAGCAGCCCGACTTGAATGCGCTCGGCGAGGTCCGGCAGCTCGTTGATCGCGAAGATGCCCCGGTTCGTCCGCGGCACGAGCCCGTAGTGGATGGTCAGCTCGTCCGCGAGGTACCGCCCCTCGGCGACCTTGATCGGGTCGACCTCGCCGATGAGATCGGCGATGGTGATGTCGGGGGTCGCGAGCTTTTCTCCGTAGCGGCGGTCGCGCGGGATCCAGGTGATCTCGGCCTTGTCGCCGCGCTCGGCCACGCGCTCGCGGCAGGCCTGGCAGATCGGCGCGAACGGGTCGTCGTTGATCTCGCAGCCGGCCAGCCCGGGCACCTCGGCGTCGAGCAGCTCGATCAGGAGACGCGCCATGCGGGTCTTGGCCTGGCCGCGCTCGCCCAGGAAGACGATGTCCTGGCCCGAGAGGATCGCGTTCTCGATCTGCGGCAGGACGCTCTCCTCGTACCCGACGATCCCCGGGAAGATCGCCTCGCCTTTTCGGAGCCGGGCGATCAGATTGTCGCGCAGCTCCTGCTTCACCGACTTCTGCTGGTACCCGCTCGCTCGAAGCTCGCCGACCGTTCGCGCTTGGCTCATAACGGCACTATGTCGCCTCGTCGTGACGCTGTCAATCAGACCCGCCGACCGGACTCACACCGATCAGCGTACGCACCAGCTCGATCTCGCCGGCGTGGGTCATGCCGTGCGAGAGGCACGTCTGACCGAGCGCGCGGATGCCCGGCATCGCGCCGAGCGGCTTCACCGTGACGATCGCGTCGAGCGCCGTCGGATCGGTCTTCGTGAGAAAGTCGTCGGTGCTGGCCCAGACCTTCTGCGTGTACTCCTTGAACAGCGAAACGTCCTTGAGGCGGAGCGCCTGGGCCTCGGCCGTCGACATGCCCGTGCCCTGCGCCACCGGCGGCAGGCCGAGCTTCTCCGCGTATCCACCCTCCGCCCACACGGTCGGGCGGCGATTCTGGAGGACGAAGCGCACCACGTTGTCCTCGGTCCGCGCGTAGTGCCAGAACACCCACGCGAGCGTGTTGGCCTTCGGGTGAGCCGCCGGCACCGTGTGGAGCTGACCGGGCGTCAGGTCGGCGATCGCCTTGTCCAGCATCCCGTGCAAGCGCTTGAGGTCGGCGTGAATGAACTCGACGGCGGTCATCATGGACGGTCTCTCCTTTGAAATCGCTCGCCTCGGCCGGCGGGGCCCCAGCCCCGCGACGGCCTGCGGCTCGCCCAACTGGAAATCGCTCGCCTCGGCCGGCGGGACCCCAGCCCCGCGACGGCCTGCGGCTCAGCCGACTCGGGTAATCTTGCCACCGGAGAGGTCATGGGCGACTAGTTTTCGCTCCGGCCCCGTGGACTACCTCGGCATGGTGAAGGAGCTGGCGCCGGCCCTCGGTCGCGGCGAGCCGCACGCGGCGAAGTTTCCGCACCTCCGGCGGGTCATCTCGGCCGGGGACGAGCCGCGCGCGGAGACGCTGCACTGGACGGCGGCGCAGGCGGCCGGCGCCGGTGTCGACGAGGCGGCGCTCCGCGCGCGGGCCGCAGCGGTGGACCCCGATCGCGAGGAGGCTCTGAGGCGGATCCCCCCCGCGTGAGGTATGATGCGCCCCATCCCTGCCACGCAGAACGGGATATTCGAACGCCGGAGGAAATGACCATGCCGAGAATCACCAAGGCGCTGTGCCTCATCGTCGGCGCGCTCGTGGCGCTCACGCTGACCGGCCCGGCCCAGGCGCAGAAAAAAACGCTCGTCGTCGCGCTCAACCAGGATCCCGACATCCTCGATCCCACGCTGGCCCGAACGTACGTCGGGCGGATCGTCTTCGCCCAGATGTGCGAGAAACTCTACGAGATCGACGAGAATCTCCGGATCTACCCGCAGCTGGCCGCGGACATGCCGGCGATCAGCGACGGCGGCCGGACGGTCACCATCAAGATCCGCTCGGGCCTGAAGTTCAACGACGGCACCCCGATGCACGCCGAGTCGGTCAAGTTCTCGCTGGACCGGCACCGCACGCTCAAGGGCTCGAACCGTGCCAGCGAGCTGGCGCCGGTCGAGGCGGTCGAGGTGGTCGACCCGCTCACCGTGCGCCTGCGCCTGAAGGCGCCCTACTCGCCGCTCGTCGCCCAGCTGACCGACCGCGCCGGCATGCCGCTCTCGCCGACGGCGGTCAACAAGCTCGGCGACAAGTTCGGCACCGCGCCCGTCTGCGTCGGGCCGTGGCAATTCGCCGAGCGCGTGGCGCAGGACCGGATCGTCGTCGAGAAGTCGGCGCACTACTTCGATCCCGGGCAGGCGAAGTTCGACAAGATCGTCTTCCGGATCATCCCCGATGACAACGTGCGCCTCGCCAATCTCCGCTCGGGCGACATCGACGTCATGCACATGGTCTCGCCGACCGACGCGACCGCCGTCAAGCGCGAGGGGCGCTTCGAGATGACGAACGTGACCGGGCTCGGCTACCAGGGCATCACCGTCAACCTCCGTAACAAGACCGGAAAGCAGAACCCACCCGGGGATCTCGGCACCCCGCTGGCCAGCGACCCGCGGGTCCGGGAGGCGTTCGACTACAGCATCGATCGCGAGGCGCTGAACCAGGTGGCGTGGGAAGGCCAGTACACGCCGGGTTGCACACCGATCTCACCCGTGAGCCCCTTTTTCGACAAGAGCCGGAAGTGTCCCGTCCGCGATGTGGCAAGAGCCAAGAAGCTCCTGGCCGACGCGGGCCTCGCCGGCGGATACAGCTTCGAGCTGACGATCATCAACGACCCGCAACAGCGACGGGTCGGTGAGGTGATCCAGCAGATGGCCCGCGAGGCCGGCTTCAACGTCACGCTGCGCGCCCAGGAGTTCGCCTCGGCGCTGACGGACAACGACGACGGCAAGTTCCAGTCATTCCTGATCGGCTGGAGCGGCCGCGTGGATCCCGACGGCAACATCCACCAGATCCAGACGTGTCGGCAGGGCGACTCCGGGAGCTTGAACACCACCCACGCCTGCGACGAGCGCATCGACGCGCTCCTGAACAAGGCACGCGAGGTGACCGACCTCAACCAGCGCCGGGCACTTTATCGCGAGGCCATCGATCTCTTCACCGCTCGGCGCAACCTCATCTACATCTACCACCTGAACTACATCGTGGCCTTTCCAAAGAACCTCAAAGGCTACAAGGCCGTTCCGGACGGCCTGATCAGGATCAAGGGCACGTCCTGGAACTGACCCGCTAGTCGACGCGCGTGCTCGATTTTCTGATTCAGCGGGCCGCGATCTCGGTCGTGACCCTGCTCGTCATCAGCATGATCGTCTTCACGGGCGTGCGCATGATCCCGGGCGATCCGGCCCGGGTCATGGCCGGCACCGACGCGGACGCGGCCGGGATCGAGGAGATTCGCGAGAAGTACGGCCTGAAGGATCCCCTTCCCCTGCAGTACGTGCGCTGGGTGGGCCTCGCCCTCCGGGGCGACCTCGGCCAGTCCATTCGCACGCGCGAGACGGTCGTCAAGACGGTGGCGACGAAGCTGCCGATCACGATCGAGCTCGCATTCTTTTCGTTGCTCATCGCCGTCGGCATCGCGATTCCCGCCGGGGTCCTGGCGGCGGTGCGGCGCAACACGCTCTGGGACGTCCTGGCCAGCAGCGCGTCGCTCTGCGGGGTGTCCATTCCAAATTTCTGGCTCGGGATCATGCTGATCCTGTTCTTCTCGGTGCGGCTCGGCTGGCTGCCGGCTTCGGGATTCGTGCCGCTCTGGGAGAGCCCGGTGGCCAACCTCCAGCGCATGCTCATGCCCGCGTTCGTGCTCGGTACCGCCCTGGCCGCCGTCCTGATGCGCCAGACCCGCAACAGCATGATCGAGGTCATGAGCGCCGACTACATCCGGACCGCCTACAGCAAGGGCCTCGCCAGCCGCGTCGTGGTGTTCCGACACGCGATCCGCAACAGCCTCATCCCGGTGGTCACCATCCTCGGGCTGCAGATGGGCGCCCTCATGAGTGGCGCGGTCGTCACCGAGCAGATCTTCGTCGTGCCGGGCTTCGGCCGGCTGATCGTCGAGGCGGTATTCACGCGGGACTATCCGCTCGTCCAGGGAGTCGTGCTCATCACGGCCGGCTCCTACGTGCTGATCAATCTCCTGGTGGACGTGTCCTATTCGCTCCTCAACCCCCGCATCCGCATCGGGGGCCGGGCCGGTGAGTCCTAGCGCGGCCACGACGGCCGCCGCGCTCGCGCGGGCGCCGGCGACGGAGCCGGCGGGACGCTTGCGGCGCGCCTGGCGGCAGGCCCGGCGCCGGCCCGCATCGGCGATCGGCGCCGCGGTCGTGCTCTTCTTCGTCGCGATCGCGATCGGGGCGCCGTGGATCGCCGGCGTCGACCCGCTGCAGACGGACTGGAAGCAGATCCGCAAGGCGCCGACGGTGGCGCACCCGTTCGGAACGGACGACCTCGGGCGCGATACCTTCTCGCGCGTCGTCTGGGGGAGCCGCATCTCGATGCAGGCGGGCGTGTTCTCGATTCTCCTCGCCATCGCGGGCGGCGTGCCGATCGGCCTCGTCGCCGGCTTCTACCGCGGCGCCCTCGATCAGGTGATCATGCGGCTGACCGACGCGTGGCTCGCGTTCCCTTTCCTGATCCTCGCCATCGGGCTCGTGACCATCATGGGCCCGTCGCTCACGAACGCGACCGTGGCGATCGGCCTCGGCGCGACGCCGACCTACATCCGGCTGACCCGCGGCCTCGTGCTCTCGACCGCCGCCGAGGACTACGTCCAGGGCGCCCGCGCGCTCGGCGCCGGCGACCTGCGCCTGATGCGCCGGCACGTGCTGCCCAACATCGCGAGCTCGCTCCTCGTCCAGGCCACGATCTCGGTCCCGATCGCGATCATCGCCGAGGCGATCCTCTCGTTCCTGGGGCTCGGCGTGCAGCCGCCGGCCCCGAGCTGGGGCACCATGCTGAACGCCGCGCAGCAGTTCCTCGAGACGGCGCCGTGGATGGCGTGGTGGCCGGGCCTCGCGATCTTCTCGCTCACGCTCTCGTTCAATCTCGCCGGCGACGGCTTGCGCGACCTGCTCGATCCCAGAGACTATTGACGCGCGGCTATAATCTGCCGATGCGCCCGACCCTCGTCCTCCTGGTCCGCCACGGCCAGACGCCGACGACCGGCAAGGTTCTCCCGGGCCAGGCGCCGGGCCTGCACCTGGCCGAGGAGGGCCAGCGCCAGGCGAACGTCGTGGCCGCGCGGATCGACCGGCTGCCGAAGGTCGCCGCCGTGTACGCCTCGCAGCTCGAGCGCGCGCGCGAGACGGCGCTGCCGATCGCCCGCACACGCGGCCTGGCCGTCCGCGTCGATCGCGATCTGGCCGACGGTGACGTCGGTGAGTGGACCGGCCAGAAGCTCCGGCGGCTCGCCCGCAAGCCCGAGTGGCAGATCGTGCAGCGCCACCCCAGCGGCTTCCGGTTCCCCGGCGGCGAGTCCTTCACCGAGATGCAGACCCGCGTCACCGGAGCACTCGCCCGGATCGTCGAGCGGCACCGAGGCGAAACCGTCGTCGCCGTCTCCCACGCCGATCCGATCAAGGCGGCGGTGGCCCACGCGCTCGGCATCCACCTCGACCTCTTCCAGCGGATCATGATCGCGCCGTGCTCGGTCACCGCGATCGGGTACCATCGCCAGGGACCGGTCGTGCTCACCGTGAATTCCGTCGATGGGGACCTCGGCTGGCTGGGAGGCTCATGAGCGCGTCGTTCGAATTCGTCGCCCCCGATCATTTCACCACCGGCGCGATCGGATCGCCTGGGCAGCGCGTCTTCTATCTCCAGTCGCGCGAGAAGGGCACGCTCGTCACCCTCAAGAGCGAAAAGGAGCAGGTGCGCGCCCTCGCCCAGTACCTCGGCGGCCTCCTCGAGAAGCTGCCGGCCGCCGCGGACGCGGCGCCCAGGGACCTCTCGCTGCTCGAGCCCATCGACGAGGCCTGGATCGTCGCCTCGATCGCCGTCGGTTACGACGAGGCGCGCGACCGCATCCTGGTCGTCGCCAACGAGCTCCTGGAGGAAGAAGAGGGCGGCGATCCCGCCTCGGCGCGCGTGCTGATCACCCGTGAGCAGGCGGCGGCGTTCGTCAAGCAGGCGGACATCTTGATGAAGGCCAGCCGACCGATCTGTCCCTGGTGCAGCCAGCCCAAGGATACGGGCGGCCACATCTGCCCGCGGAGCAACGGTCACGTCGTCCACTGAGACAGCCGACGTCCTGACGCGCGGCGAGGTGACACTGAAGGGCCGGATGCCGTGGAGCTCCAACGCGACGTTTCTCGTCGAGCTGGCGCTCGAGGGCACGACCACGCTGGCCGTGTACAAGCCGGAGCGCGGCGAGCGGCCGCTGTGGGACTTCCCGCGCGGGCTCTACAAGCGGGAGCTGGCGGCCTGGCACCTCTCCGAGGCGTTCGGGTGGACCCTCGTGCCGCTCACGGTGGAGCGCGACGACGGGCCGTACGGCGAGGGATCCTTCCAGCTCTTTATTCAGGCCGACTTCGAGCAGCACTACTTCACGCTCCGCGAGAATCCCGAGCATCGCGACCAGCTCCAGCGGATCTGCCTCTTCGATCTCGTGGCCAACAACGCCGACCGCAAGAGCGGTCACTGCCTGCTCGGTCCGGACGGGATCTACGGCGTCGACAACGGACTCTGCTTCCACGTCGAGCCGAAGCTCCGCACGGTCATCTGGGATTTCGGGGGAGAGCCGATCCCGCCCGAGATGCGGGAGGACGTCCGGCGCTTCGCCCGCGCGAAGCTGCCGAAGGGGCTCGCCGCGCTGTTGGACCCGTCCGAGCAAAAGGCGCTGCGGGCCCGGGCGGCGGCCCTCGCGAACGCCGACTGTTTTCCCGTCGACACCGACGGCCACCGCTACCCCTGGCCGCTCGTGTAGGGACGGCTCCTGCCTTCTCTCAGGCGTTGACGAGCCGGACTTCCTGCCGCATGAGCCCAAGGTCGATCTGACGAGCCCGGAGCTCCTGGACGAGCGCGCGATAGAAGTAGACAGAGATGCCTGAGCTGCCCGACGTCGTCGTCTACATCGAAGCGCTCGCGGCACGCATCATGGGTGCCCAGTTCCTGCGCGCCCGGCTCGCCAGCCCGTTCTTGCTCCGCTCGGTCGATCCGCCGCTCGCGGAGGCGGCGAACCGCCGCGTCACCAGGCTCGGCCGGCTCGGCAAGCGCATCGTGATCGGCCTGGAGGGCGAGCTCTTCCTCGTCCTGCACCTCATGATCGCCGGCCGGCTCCACTGGAAGAACGTCGGGGCCAAGCTGCCGGGGAAGATCGGCCTCGCCGCCTTCGACTTCTCGTCGGGCACGCTTGTCTTGACCGAGGCGGGCACGAAGCGGCGGGCGGCGCTGTATCTCGTGAGCGGCGAGGCCGGGCTGCGCGAGCACGACCCGGGGGGCCTGGAGGTGCTCGACGCGGACGTGGCCGCGTTCCGCGCCGCGCTCGGCCGAGAGAACCACACGCTCAAGCGCGCGCTGACCGACCCGGGGATCTTCAGCGGCATCGGCAACGCCTACTCCGACGAGATCCTGCACCGCGCGCGGCTCTCGCCCGTGAAGCAGAGCCGCCCGCTCTCGGCCGAGGAGGCCGCGCGGCTCTTCGAGGCGACGCGGGCGACGCTGATGGACTGGTGCGAACGGATCCGGTCGCAGGCGGGCGGCGGCTTCCCGGAGGGCGTCACGGCGTTCCGCGAGGGCATGGCCGTGCACGGGCGCTACGGACAGCCGTGTCCGGTGTGCGGGTCGCCCGTGCAGCGGATCGTCTTCGCCGACAACGAGACCAACTACTGCGCGGTCTGCCAGACCGGCGGTCGGCTCCTGGCCGACCGCGCGCTGTCACGCCTCCTCAAGCAGGACTGGCCGCGGACGCTCGAGGAGCTCGAAGAGCGCCGTCAGGCGGGACGGCGCGGCGTCAGCGCGCGCAGCACGTCGGCGAACGAGGGGGCCGGCCCCTCCTTGTAGACTTCCATGCGGCGGTAGATCTCTGCGGCGCCCTGGTGGAACGCGTCCGGCAGCCCGGCCGCGGCGAACGTCGCGGCGATCTCCTCCATCTCGCCGACGAAGCGCCACGCCTTCTTCGCGTTCGACCGCGCGGCGCCCTCGGCCCGGGCCGAGAGATCGGGCTGC
>DASPZZ010000070.1:0-23589 GCA_035635995.1 Binatia bacterium
CCTTCTCGACCGACTTGAGCATGTAGGCGTTGGCGTTGCCCTTCACCGTCAGGAAGTGGTTCACGCTGAACACGACGTCGTCGGCCGTGAGCTCGCGCCCGTTCACCGGGGGCTTGGCGTGCCAGCGGACCCCCTTGCGCAGCTTGAAGACGTAGCTCGTCTCGCTGGGCTGGGTCCACGACTCGGCCAGGTCGCCCTCGATCGGGAACGTCCCCGGAACGACGCTCGGCCCCGCCTTGTGCCGGAGCAGCCGGCTGTGGGTGAAGCTGAGCGCGATGTGCGTCTTGTAGGAGATCGTCTGGAACGGGTCGAAGTGGGGGGGATCCCAGGTCCGGATCGCCAGCGTGCCGCCGCGCCTGGGCGTCTGGGCCCGCGCGACGGCCGGAGCCACCGACGCGCCGGCGAGTGCCGCGCCTCCCAGCTTGAGCAGGTGTCGACGGCTGAGGCGCATACAGTCCTCCTCGACCTCAGGCGCCCGCGGCGATGGCCGCGAGCGTCTGGTCGAAAATCTCCAGCGTTTCCTCGACGTCCTTGTCGGTGTGGGCGAGCGAGACGTAGATCTTGTTCACGGCCTTGACGACGCGGCGCCGCACGAGCTCCTGATTGAATCGTTTGATCTGCTCGCGGTCCGCCGTGAGCGTCGCGCGATAGTCGACGATCTCGCGGTCGGTGAAGAAGATGTCGAAGACCGGAGGCTCTCCGGTCACCCGCGCGGCGAGGCCGTGCTTTCGCACCGCGGCGGCCAGGCCGTCGCGCAGGCGCGTTCCGGTCCGGAAGAGCCGCTCGTACGCGCCGGGCTTCCGCAGCTCGGCGAGGGTCGCCAGGCCCGCGGCGCACGCGATCGCGTTGCCGTTGAAGGTCCCGGCCTGCCAGACGTACTCCGGCGTGCCCTCGAGCGCGGCATCGAAGTGACGCATGATCGCCTTCGGCCCGGCGATGCACGCGAGGGGGAATCCGCCCGCCACGACCTTGCCGTACGCCGCGAGGTCGGGCACGACGCCGTAGTATTCCTGCGCCCCACCGTAGGCGAAGCGGAAGCCCGTGACGATCTCGTCGAACACGAGCGGCACCTCGTAGCGGCGCGTCGCCGCACGCAACCCCTGGAGGAACCCCGGCGCCGGCACGATCGTCCGCTGGTAGGGCTCGATGAGCACGGCGGCCAGCTCGTCGTGATGCGCGGCGATGAGCGCCTCCGCGGTCGCGAGATCGTTGTAGGGGGCGATCAGCACCTCGCCTTCGAGCGCCTGCGGGACGCCGGCCGAGTCGGTCATGGGCGCCGGGAACGCCTTCGGCGACCGCGGCACGACGCTCATCAGCGCGTAATCGTGCGTGCCGTGGAAGCCGCCCTCGAACTTCATGATCTTGTCTCGTTTCCGGAAAGCCCGCGCGACCCGCAGCCCGAAGAACGTCGCCTCGGAGCCGCTCGACGTGTAGCGCACCTGCTCGGCGCACGGGACCGCCCGGACGATCTCCTCGGCGAGCTGGATCGCGGGCTCGTTCAAGAGGAAGTACGACGTGCCGCGGGCCATCTGCCGCTCGACCGCCTCGACCACGGCGGGGTGCGCGTGACCGAGGAGCATGGGGCCCGAGCCGAGGAGGTAGTCGAGGTACCGACGGCCGCTCATGTCCCAGAGGTATGCACCCCGGCCTTCCCGGACGACGAACTCGAGGCCGGGACCGCTCCGGTGACTGCCAAGCACCCCACCCGGCAACACGGCCGCGGCGCGTCGCAGAAGATCTTCCTGGTCGCTCATGGATTCCCCTCAGATCGTGTCGATCTCAGGCCGCCTGCAACACCGCCGAGATCATACGCGAGAACCCGAGGCGGTCAAGAGAACCCCGGAGCCCGCGAACCCGCCGCGCTTGAGCAAGCCCAGCGCCCGGTTGGCGTCCTCGAGGGGAAACGTCGTCGTCTCGGGCCGGATCGGGATGCGCGCCGCTTCCGCCAGGAGCTCCTCACCGTCGGCGCGGGTGTTCGCGGTGACGCTCGTGACGCTCCGCTCGTAGAACAGGTCGCGCTCGTACTCGAGCGACGGCACGGGCGTCATGTAGATGCCGGCGAGCGCGAGTGTGCCGCCGCGCGCGAGATTCCGGAGCGCGACCGGCACCAGGTGCCCGACGGGGGCGAAGAGAATCGTCCCGTCCATCTTCGCCGGCATCGGGGCGCCGACGTCCCCGACCCACGTCGCGCCGAGCCGGAGCGCCAGCTCCCGGTGGGACGCCTCGCGCGTGCACACGAACACGGTCAGACCACGGGCGCGGGCGACCTGGAGGGTCACGTGCGCCGAGGAGCCGAATCCATAGATGCCCAGCCGGCCGCCCGCGGGCACCGCCGCGCGCTTCAGGGCCCGGTACCCGATGATGCCGGCGCAGAGGAGCGGCGCCGCCTCGGCATCGCTGAACACCGGCGGGATCGCGTAGGCGAACCCTTCGGGCACCACCGCGTAGTCCGCGAAGCCGCCGTCGGCGTGGTAACCGGTGAACGCCGCGCGCTCACAGAGGTTCTCCCGCGCGCTCCGGCACGGATCGCAGGCACCGCACGTCCAGCGAAGCCACGCGATGCCCACGCGCTCGCCGGCGCGGAACCGCCGGGCGCGGGCCCCCACGCTCTCCACCCGGCCGACGACCTGGTGACCGGGGACGATCGGCGCCCGGACGAGCGGCAGCTCGCCCTCGACGATGTGCAAGTCGGTGCGGCAGATGCCGCAAGCGTCCACCCGCACGAGAATCTCGTCGGCGTCGGGCGCCGGTATCGAGCGCGTTTCACGACGGAGCGGGGCACTCTCGATCGGGGCCGGGGTAGCGAGGACCAGCGCCTGCATTTCACCTGGGGACCCGACGGCCTCCCGAGCCCCCTCGAGAGCTCAATCCATTCCGGCTCGTGCCAGGAGCTTCTTGGCGCGGTTGAGGTGCGGGGCGTCCACCATCTGGCCTCTGAAGGTGAACGCGTAGAGGCCGCGACGCGCGTGCTCGTCGAACGCCGCGATCAGCTCGCGCGCGTCGTCGACCGCGTCTTTCGCCGGCGTGAAGACCTCGTTGATGACCGGGATCTGATTGGGATGGATCGAGATCTTGCCGGTGAAGCCCATCGCGACCCCGTCCTCGCACTCGCGCCGGAGACCGTCGAGGTCCGCGATGTCGGTGTAGACCGTGTCGATCGCCTCCACGCCGGTGGCGGCGGCGACCACCGCGCACATGACGCGCGCGTGCCGCGGGATGTCGAGGTAGCGTCCTTCGGCGTCGCGAACCCGGCCGAGCCCCATCGCCGCGCCGAGATCCTCGACCCCCCAGGAGATCGCGACCGTCCGCGGCGTGGCCGCGGCGATCTCGCGGATGTTCAGCAGCCCCTCCGGCGTCTCCGTCGCGATCAGCGTGAGCCGCGTCGTGCCGTTCGGGATCCCGTGACGCTGCTCGAGCCGATCCAGGATCCGGACGATCTCGCGGATGTCGGCGGCGCGCCCGGGCTTGGGCACGACGTAGCCGTCCGGCCGCGCGGCGATCGTCTCCTCGAGGTCGGCCTGCCCGAGCCCCGTGGCGATCGGATTCATTCGCACCCAGCGCTCGCGGCCGCCGAAGTCCTTCCCGGCGAGCCACTCTCTGACCACCCCGCGGGTCGCTGCTTTGCGGTCGGGCGCCACCGCGTCCTCGAGGTCGAGGATCAGGCCGTCCGCCGGCAGCGTCAGGGCCTTGGCGAGCATACGGTCGTTGCCACCCGGCACGAAGTGGAGCGACCGGCGCCGGCGCGCCACGCTCAGGCGCCCTTCTTGCGCATCATCGCGTTGCGCCGCGCGACCATGACGATGTCGCCCTGCTGGTTGCGGGCCCGGTGCTCGAAGGTGACGATGCCCCACTGCGGGCGCGAGCGCGACTCGCGCTTGTCCACCACCTCGGTCTCGGAGTAGATCGTGTCGCCGTGAAAGACGGGCTTCGGGAACTCGACCTTCTCGAACCCGAGATTCCCCACGGTCGTGCCGAGCGTGGTCTCGCCGACCGACAGGCCGACGGCGACGCCGAGCGTGAAGAGGCTGTTCACCAGCGGCTTGCCGAACTCGGCCTTCGCCGCGGCGTGGAAGTCGACGTGGAGGGATTGGGGATTCATCGTGAGGCAGGAGAACCACACGTTGTCCGCCTCGGTGACCGTGCGTCCGGGCTGATGCCGGAAGGTCTGTCCGATCTCGAGCTCCTCGAAGTACTTCCCGGCCACGAGGCACCTCCCGGTGGTTGTCGCCGTCCGAGCTTGACAGCGGTCGTGCCAGATTCTATCAATGATGGGCTATGGACGACTCCTACGACATCGCGATCATCGGGGGCGGCATCCTCGGCCTGGCCACCGCCCGCGCGCTCGGCGAGCGCGCGCCGGGGGCGCGGCTCGTCATTCTCGAGAAGGAAGCCAAGCTCGCGACGCACCAAACCGGCAACAACTCGGGCGTCATCCACTCCGGCATCTACTACAAGCCGGGCTCCTACAAGGCCAAGCTCTGCGTCGAGGGCAAGGGGTTGATGCTCGAATTCTGCAAAAAACACTCCATCCGCGTCGATCACGTCGGGAAGGTGATCGTCGCGACCAGCCAGGCCGAGCTGCCGCGTCTGCAGACCCTCTACGAGCGCGGGGTCGCCAACGGGGTGCCGGTCGAGATGCTGGAGCCGGCGCAGCTGCGGGAGATCGAGCCGCACGCCAGCGCGCTGCGCGCGATCCGGTCCCCCTCGACGGCGATCGTCGACTACAAAGAGGTGTGCGCGGCGATGACGCGGGAGCTGACCGCCCGCGGCGTCGTGATCGAGACGGGCGCCCGCGTGACCTCGATCGCGCGCGCCGCCGGCGCGATCGACGTCGTCACGCCGCGTGCCGTCGTGCGGGCGCGGCGACTCGTGAACTGCGCCGGCCTCTACTCGGACGTCGTGGCGCGGCTGGCGGGCGCCCGCGTGGACGTGCAAATCATCCCGTTCCGCGGCGAGTACTACATGATCCGCCCGGAGCGCCAGGATATCGTGCGCGGGCTCATCTATCCGGTCCCTGATCCCGAGTTCCCGTTTCTCGGCGTCCACCTCACGCGCACCGTGCACGGCGAGGTCGAGGCCGGCCCCAACGCCGTGCTGGCGTTCGCGCGCGAGGGCTACCGCTTCGGCCGCGTGAGCCCGAGCGAGCTGGCGGGGACGCTCGCCTACCGCGGCTTCTGGCGGATGGCCCGCCGTTACTGGCGCATGGGCAGCTACGAGATGTACCGCTCGCTCAGCAAGGGCGCCTTCGTGCAGGCTCTGCAACGGCTCGTGCCGGCCCTGCGCCCCGAGGACGTCACGCGCGGCGGCGCCGGCGTCCGCGCCCAGGCCGTGAGCTCCGACGGCTCGCTGGTCGACGACTTCCGCATCGTCGCCGAGGCGGACGCGATTCACGTGCTCAACGCGCCGTCCCCCGGCGCCACCGCCTCACTCGCGATCGGGCGCCACATCGCCGGCCTCGCCGTCCAGACCTTCGGCCTCAAATAACCTTGCCGCGGATCAATCGTTGTTCGAGCGCGGGCTTTGCCCGCGCAATCCATCCTGGGGGAGGCGGCTAATCCTGCGCGAGCGCCACGCAGATCACGCCCGCGAGCACGACCGAGGCGCCGGCCAGCCGCGGGGCCAGCCGTCCCTCTCCGAGCCACAGGCTTCCGATGAACGCCGAGAACAGGATCGAGAGCTCGCGCGACGCCACCACGTAGCCGACCTTCGAGAGACGGAAGGCGAAGAGCACGAGCAGGTAGCTGGTCAGGTTCATCGCGGACGCGACGAGGATCGTCCGCCAGCGCGCGCGCCACTCGTCGACGAGCGCGGGGCGATCCGCGAGAACCACCGGGGTGAGGACCACGCTCAGGCCGAGCCCCATGAGCGCGATGTAGGACATCGGGTGCAGACGAGCGACACCCGCCTTGTCCACGAGGGAGTACGCCGCGATGGTCAGGCCGGTCACGACGGCCCACGCGGTTCCGGCGCCGACCCCCGAGGTGGACGATCCGCGCATCGCCGAAGGCGTGACGCTCAGCCCGACGATCCCGAAGACGATGAGTCCGACGCCCAGCGAGCCGATCCACGACAGCCGCTCACCGAACACCGGCAGTGCGATCAGCGGAACGAGGGCGACGCCGAGTCCTCGCGCCACCGGGTAGACGCGCGAGAAGTCGCCGTGGCGGTACGAGCGACCGAGTGCCCAGAAATACAGCGCGTGGATACCCACGCTCGCGGCAACGAACGGCAGCCCGGCCGCCGGCGTGCGCTCGGAGGGGAGCCGCAGGAGGCCGAGCGGGAGCAAGAGGAGCGTCGCCAGCGAGACGGAAGACCACAGGAACGCGAACTGGTTCTCCGCACGCTTGGCCAGAGCGTTCCAGATCGCGTGCAGGACGGCGGCGCAGACGACGAGCGCGAGGGCCGGGTTGCTCACGGCGCGATCTTACCGAACTTCAGGTGTCAGGATCGCTGAAAACGCCTCTGTTGACAGGGGTTTGCCGATCAGTTACACTCCATGACCCATGATCACTGTCCCGGCGCGCCGTGTGAAGCAGTTTGGCGTCGAGTTCTACCAGGCCGGCCTTTCCGCCAAGGATATCGACCGGTTAGTGAAGTTCGAGGTCCTCGGCTACACGGGCGGTCCGACGAACGAGCCGGCGAAGAAAACCCGCATGAACCGGTCGCGCGTCAACTGGGACATGCTCGAGAAGCGGATCGGTGAGAGCGAGGCCGCCTATCAGCGGCCGGTGATCCGCCGCAAGATCGACGAGCTGGTCGCCTACTATCGGGAATGCAAGGACGCGGCGACGCTGCCCGCCATCCCCGGCGCCGTCATCATCACCTCGGAGAAGCGGTTCACCTTCACGCCGGTCTCCGGCCAGCACGACCTGGGCCTGCTCCAGATTCCCGAGGAGCACGGGGTGTTGCGCGTGCTCGACGGCCAGCATCGGCTCCTCGCCCTCCACGCGCTCTCCCAGGCGGGCGAGAGCATGCACATCGAGGTACCGGCGGTGCTCTTCGACTCGCTCGACGCCCGTCAGATCGTCGAGCTCTTCGTCACGATCAACGCGAAGCACACGCGTCTCAATCCGTCGCACATCATCAGCCTGGCCGGCCGCAAGCTCTATCCCGACGCGAATCAAGCGCTCGCCCACGACGTGATCCGCTCGCTCAACGAGGACGACACCTCGCCGCTCCACGGCGAGATCAAGATGCTCGGCACCGGGCGCGGACGGGTGAGCCAGGCGCCGCTGGCCGAGGAGATCGTGGACTTCTTCGAGACCGTCGAGAAGGTCGGCAGCGGCGGCAAGCTCCAGGAGCTCCGGGGCGGCGCCAAGCGCTTCTTCCTGAACTACATCAAGGCCCTCTCGACCACCTTCCCGTCCGCCTGGGCGGGCCGCAAGTACTCCATCAAGACGGGCGCCGCGCTCCGCGCGTTCATCCGGGCCGCACCCGACGTGATGGCACGCGCCCGCGAGCTGCGCCGCGATCCGTTCGATCTCAACGCGATCCGCGAGGCGATCAAGCCCTGGGCCGAGCGGCTGCGCGACCGGCGCTTCGAGACCGAAGGCGAGTGGAAGCTGAAGCTCGCCGGCGGCACGCGCGGCACCGTCGAGGTCCTCACGCGCGAGCTGCGCGACGCGCTCCGCTAGCCCGCATTAATCACCAAGACGGCGCCGTGAGCCGGACGGGCCTGGCACCAGGGTGTCCCCGGCCCACCGGGCTCCGTCACCCACTCGCCCGAACGCAGCTCTTCGATCTGCGGGCGGGACTCGGGGGTCCCACTTCCGCCCGGCGGGCCGGGGACACCCTGGTGCCACCCGTCCGACGGCGCGGTGCGGTTCGTGAATAATGCGGGCTGGACTCTCTCCGGCGCGATGCTGATCACTTCTTCTTGAGGGTCACGTCCTCCAGGGGCGCCGACCAGGGGTACGGGTCGATCTTCAGGAGGGCCGGCTCCGCCACGCGAGGCCCGATGCCGCTCGGCCAGACGTATTCCCACATCGGGCCGAACCTCACCCGCTCGTGGAGCAACTGCTGGATCTGGAAGAGCATCGCCTCGCGTTTCTTGCGATCCGTCTCCCGCGCCTGCTGCTTGTAGAGGGCGTCCACGTCCGGATCGGCGCCCCGCGAGAAGGACCCGTCGCTCGGGACGAACTCCGCCATTCGCGAGGCCGCGTTGCCATAGATCGCGTGAATGCAGACACAGATCCCCCGCAGCTTCTTCGACAGCCACGCGGTCTGGAACGTCGCGCGCTCCATCGTATGGAACTTCGTCTTGATACCGACGGCGGCGAGATTCGTGGCGACCGCCTCGCCCAGGGAGAAGTAGGGCGGGTACGGATACAAGTCGCCGGCGTCGAAGCCGTTGGGATAGCCCGCCTCGGCCAACAGTTGCTTCGCCTTCGCCGGATCGTAGGAATACGGCTCGATGGCCAGCGCGAACTCGAATTTCCTCGGGACGACGCCGCCCGTGAGGCGCGAAGCTCCCAGGTTCTCCGCCTCGTTCAGTGACCGGAGGTCGATCGCGTAGTTGGCGGCGAGCCGCACCCGCTTGTCGGCCCACGGCGATTTGGGATCCCACTGGTCGAAGAAGTCGAGGAAGTGGATCCCGATCGCCCCCGAGAACGCCAGCCTGAGGTTCGGGTCCCGCTTCAGCTCCAGCGCGGTCGGCGCATCCAGGAGATAGGCGATGTCGACTTCCCCTTTCTTCAGCATCGCCGCCCGCGTGGTGGCTTCCGGGACGCTCTTGAAGACGAGGCGCTTCACCGAGGGCATCTTGCGCCAGTAGCTCTCGTTGGCTTCCATGACGATCTCGACGCCGGGCGTGTTGCTCACGAACTTGTAGGGTCCGAGCCCGACGGGTTGCTTCTTGAACCCGTCGTCGCCGACCTTTTCGACGTACTTCTTGGGCACGACCCAGCTCGACCCCGTCGCGAGAGTCCCGTAGAAGGCCATGAAGTCCGGAAATGGCTCGTGAAGATGGAATCGAACCCGGGAGGGATCGACGATCTCGACCTCCCGCACTTTCTCCTTGAGGATCCGGGAGCTCTTGGCGCGCAGGAAGCTGAATTTCACGTCCTCGGCGGTGAAGGGGTCGCCGTTGTGGAACTTGAGGCCCTGGCGCAGCTTGAACTCGTAGACCCGGTGATCCGAACTGAGCGTCCACGACTCCGCCAGACTCGGCGTCATGATGTTGCCGGGCATGGGCTTCACGAGGGCGTCGTGAAGGGCGTAGAGCACCCAGAATGGCGTGATGAACCCCTGCACCTCGCCCGGATCGAGCCAGGCGGGAGGCACCGTGACGTACAGCGCCCAGCGCATCTCGCCTTCCGGCTTCGCCTGGGCCTCGGCTCTCCCGACGAGGCCGCACGCGGAGAGCGCGCCCAGCACCACGCCGATGAGCGTCCACACGACCCAGCCGGTCAGCGCTCGCCTGCCGTTCATCCTGCGTCCTCCCTCATCGAGTCAAGGCTCCGCGCGCCACGGGGCGGCGAGCGTGCCGATCGCGTTGTCGTCCACGGCCGCCGGGCTTCCGGGCTGGAACGCCCGTGTACCGCGCTCGCGGCTAGACGACCGCGTCCTTCCGGAGGATGGCGATCTCCTCGGTCGTGTACCCGAGCTCGCGCAGGATCTCGTCGGTGTGCTCGCCGTGCGTGGGGGCGGCGCGGCGAATCGCGCCCGGCGTGCGCGAGAGCGTCGCCGGGAGCCCCTGGACCAGCATCTCGCCGCGCTCGGGGTGGCGCACCGGCTGGGCCATCTTCAGATGCTGGATCTGCTCGTTCTCGAAGACCTCCCTCACGTTGAGGATCGGTCCCGAGGGCACCCCGGCGCGGTTGAGGGCCTCGATCCACTCGGCGCTCGGCTTCTTCACGAGCACCTTGTCCAGCTCGACGTTCATCGCCTTGCGGTTCTTCGACCGGTCGGCGAGCGTCTTGAAGCGCGGGTCGTCGATCAGCTCGGGCGCGCCGATCGCGGTGCAGAGCCTCCTGTACATCGTCTGGCCGGACGCGGCGATGTTGATGTGGCCGTCGGAGGTCGTGAAGACGCCCGTCGGGATGCCGGTCGGGTGATCGTTGCCCGCCTGGGGCGGGATCTCGCGGTCGACGAGCCAGCGCGCGGCCTGGAAGTCGAGCATGGTCACCATCGCCTGCAGGAGCGAGGTGTGCACCCACTGCCCCTTCCCCGAGCGCTCGCGCTCGAGCAGGGCGACCAGGATGCCCTGGGCGAGGTAGAGCCCGGAGGTGAGATCCGCCACCGGGATGCCCACGCGCACGGGTCCCTGGCCGGGCAAGCCGGTGATGGACATGAGCCCGCCCATGCCCTGGGCGATCTGGTCGTAGCCGGGCCGGTCGGCGTACGGGCCGGTCTGGCCGAAGCCCGAGATCGAGCCGTAGACGAGCCGCGGATTGACCGTCGAGAGCGCTTCATAGTCGATGCCGAGCCGTTTCTTGACGTCCGGCCGGAAATTCTCGACGACCACGTCGGCGCGCGCGGCGATCTTCTTGATGACCTCGACCCCGCGCGGGTGCTTGAGGTCGAGCGTCATCGAGCGCTTGTTCCGGTGGAGGTTCAGGAAGTCGAAGCCGAGCGCGGTGGAGTCGCCCTCCATCTCCTCGCGCGCTTCCACCTTGATGACGTTGGCTCCCATGTCGGCGAGCTGCCGGACGGCGGTTGGGCCCGAGCGGGCGCGCGTAAGATCGAGGACCGTGTAGCCTTCGAGCGGTAGTGGCATCAGCGTGTCTCCGCGGGAAGAATGGCCGAGCCCGTCTGGGACGCGGGATTGCGCCGCGTCCACTTTCCGGCGTCCACCGCGGTGAGGAAGTCGAGCACGGCGCGGTTGAACACCTCGGGCTCCTCCAGGTTGATCGTGTGTCCCGACTTCGGCAGGACGACGAGCCCCGCCGTCGGGATCTTGCGCTTCATGAAGATCGCCGGCTCGAGACAGGGGTCGTCCTCGTCGCCGGTCATGATCAGCGTCGGCACCTCGAGTCGCTCGAGCTCGCGCCCGAGGTCGAGGATCGACGGCCGCAGCATCTGCACGCCCCGCTGCGTGAGGGCGTGACCGCGGGCCGAGCCTTCCGCGAGCTGCGCGTGGAACTCGCGCCACCCGAACGGGTCCTTCTCCATGAACTGGACGCGCGTCGGCCCCTTCGAGTACATCTCGGCCGTCCGCACCATCCCGTCCTCCTCGAAGCGGCGCGCGACCACCTCCGTGTCCCGGCGGAACTTCTCGCGGTCGCCCGCCACGCTGCCGTAGCCGGCGCCGGCGACGACGAGCGAGAGCGCGCGGTCCGGATGCTTGAGGCCGAAGTGCAGCGTCGCATAGCCGCCCATCGAGAGACCGCAGACGTGGGCCTTCGGAATCTTCAACCCGTCGAGCACGCCCCGGATGTCCTCGGCGGCGCGATCCTGCGAGTACGCCTTCACGTCGTCGGGAACGTCGGACGGCGGGTAGCCGCGCGCGTTGAAGGCGATCGCCCGATAGCGGCGGGAGAAGAAGCGCATCTGCAGATGCCAGCTCCGGTGGTCGCCCGCGAACTCGTGGACGAAGACCAGCGGCAGGCCCTGACCCGATTCCTCGTAGTGGAGGTTGACGCCGTCGACGCGCACGGTCGGCATGCTAGGGCCTCAGTCCGTCCAGGGGAAGTTCGCCTTGACGATGTCGAAGGTCTTCTTGCCGCCGGGGAGCTGCGCGGTCACCCGGTCGCCGACGCTCTTGCCGATGAGCGTGCGCGCGAGCGGCGACAGGATCGAGATGCGTCCCCGGGCGGGCTCGGTCTCGTCGGAGCCGACGATCTGGTACCGGATCTCCTTGCCGCTCTCGTCCTCGAGCAGTACCGTCGAGGCGAACGTGATGCGGTCGCCCGAGGTCGGGGGATCGATGACCTCGGCGTTGCCGACCTTGCCTTCGAGGTCCGCGATCCGGCCTTCGATGAAGCTCTGCTTCTCGCGCGCCGCGTGGTACTCCGCGTTCTCGGAGAGGTCGCCGTGCGCCCGCGCCTCGGCGATCGCCTTGGTGATGGCGTGTCGGTCGACGCGCTTGAGCCGGTCGAGCTCGTCGCGGAGCCGCACGTACCCAGGACGCGTCATCGGGGTCCGCTGGACCGACATGGCCCATAACATTATCACGAGCCCGCGCAGCAGCGTCGCCGCCGCACTCACGCGTCTCGCCCAGGCACTGGGGGCTGTTCGAGCGCCGGCTTCGCCGGCGCCACGATCGAACTACAGGACGGCGAGGGAATTCAGTGGGGGGAAACGGGGGGAGCGCCGACGCTCCTCGATCTCAGTCATCATCCTCGACGTGCGAACGCTTGAGCGCGCGCCGGCGCTTCTTGCGGGCCTGAGCCTGCTTCCGCTTGCGCTTGACCGAGGGCTTCTCGTAGTACGCGCGCCGCTTCATCTCCTGGAACAGACCCCCCTTGATCATGACCTTCTTGAGGGTCTTCAGCGCGGCTTCGATCTGATTGTCGGAAACTTCGACCTTCGCGCGGGTCAGACTCGCCATCGCCCGCGCAAGTGTGAGGTCGAGCGGTACGGCCGCGGCGGCTCGGACCGGTCCACCGTGTCCATCTGCTTGAGTCGTCGTGTGCCTTCGGCGACGGCGAGCGCGATCGTGCGGAAGGCGTCACGTGATTCCTCGACGAGCTCGCCAGCGTAGTTGACGATGCGCCACCGCCATCCGGGCCGGCTTGGCGTCGAGAGCGCCATTACATGCACGAAGGCCTCACCGGTCGCCGCGCCACCCGCCACCGCCACCACCACCACCGCGCCCACCACCGAAGCCGCCGCCCCCACCGCCGCGCCTCGGCCCGCCGCCGCCCGAGCCGGCCGGCTTCGCGACCTCGACCTTGATCTGGCGGCCGTCCAGCTCGCTGCCGTTGAGGCGGGACACCGCCGCGTTCGCATCCTCGCCGGTCGCCATCTCGACGAAGCCGAAGCCGCGTGACCGGCCGGTGTCGCGATCCATCACCACGGTCGCCGATTGAACCTCGCCGAAGCCGGCGAAGGCTTCGCGGAGACGCTCGCTGGACGTCGAGAAGGAAAGACCGCCGACGAAAAGCTTGACCGTCATGGGAATCGTCCTCTGCGACTTCCGCCCCGTGCACGGCCCGAACTCGGAAGAAGCTCGGGTCGCGGCCTCTCGGTGAAGTAGGTTCAGCTGAACCGACGGGTCACCAGGCGCCAACAGTGTACACGGTTCCGGCACGCGGCACACAAAAGGAATCTCCGCGGTCTCAGCCGCGCCGGGCCGTGGGCAGGTGAGTCTCGACCTTCGAGTTGGCGCGGGCGCCGTTGATCCACGACTCCCACGCGAGGCTCTGCTTCTGCCCGAGGATCTCCTTCTGGAGCTTGTCGCGCTCCGCCGCGAGCCCGCCCATGTCGGGCGGCACGCGCTCGAGCACCTTCACGACGTAGTAGCCCTGTTGGGCCTTGATCGGCGCGCTCAGCTGGCCGGCGGGCGTCTGGAGCGCGGCCAGCATCGCGTCGCCCGGCAGCCGCTCGGCCGGCTTCGCGCGCGAGAAGCGCGCCGTCTCACCCGTGGCCGCGCCCGCCTTCTTGGCGGCGCCGGCGAGGTCACCACCCTGCGCATCGGCCGCGAGCTGCTTCGCGCGCTCGAGGCCCACCGTCTCCGCCTTCTGCCGCTTTACCGAGACGGCCACCTTGTCCTTGATCTCGGCGAGCGGCGGCACGCCGGCCGGGATGGTCTCCACGGTCTTGAGTATGACGAGCCCGACGGGCGTCGACACGGGAGTAGAGACGCCGCCCACCGAGAGCGCGAACGCCGCTTCTTCGAGCGGATCGGGCGTGGTGAGTCCCGCCACGCGCTCGATGCGGGCCATCGTCGTCTCGACCGGCTGGAGCCCGAGCTTCTTCGCTTCGGCCATGAAATCCTTGGCGGCCTGCAGCGCGGGCCGGAGCTGGTCGGCCTTCGCCTTCGCCGCCCGGTCCGCCGCCTCGGCCGAGAGCCGGCTCCGGATCTGGGGCGCGACCTCTTTCAGGGGCTTGCGCCCGCCCTCCTGGATCTCGAACACCTTGATGGCGTGGAACCCGAACGGCGTGCGGACCGGCTCGGGCGACACCTCGCCCTTCTTCAGCGCGAAGAGCGCCTGCTCGAACTGCGGCACCATTTCGCCCTTGCTCACGAGCCCGATGTCGCCGCCCCGCGACGCCGACCCGGGATCCTCGGAGACCTCCTGCGCGAGCTTGCCGAAGTCGGCGCCGGCCTTCGCCCGACGGATGACGTCGGCCACCTTGGCCCGCGCCTTGTCCTCTCCCTCGCTCCCGCCCGTTTCGGGGACGCGGACGAGGACGTGCGCGGCGCGGACCTGGCGCGGGCTCTCGTACTCCTTGAGGTGCTCCTGGTAGAACTTCTCGACCTCCGCGTCGGTCACGGGCGTCGCGAAGTCCTTCGGGCTCAGCGTCACGTACTGCACGCGCCGCCGGTCGGCCTGGCGGAACTCGTCGGGGTGCTGGGCGAGATACGCGGAGAGCTCCTCGTCGGTGGCACCGGTGGCGGCGACGATCGGCGCGAGCTCGACGAGGGCCCACGCCGCGCGCACCTCTTCACGCCGGAGTCGGAACGCCTGCTCGAGCTCCGTGTCCGACACCTTGACGCCGCTCCGGACCGCGGACTCCACCTTCGCGCGCGTCAGCTCGCGGCGGATCTCGCCCTCGAATCCGGCGGCGGTGAACCCGCGCCGCTTGAGCGCCTCCTGGTAGCGCTTGAGCACGAAGCGGCCGTTCTCCTGGAACGCCCCGATCGCGTGGATCCGCGCGTTCAGCTCTTCGTCGCCGACGGAGAGCCCCTCGGCGCGGGCCCGCTGGACGATCAGCGCCTCCTGGACGAGATCGCCGACGACCTGCTGCGGCAGCCCGAGCCGCTCGGCCATCTCCGTCGAGAAGCGATCGCGGTAGATCTGCGAGTACGCCTCCAGGTACGACTGGTAGCGCCGCTGAAAGCGCTCGATCGGGATGGTCTCGCCGTTGACCGTCGCCACCGAATCGGGCGGCTCGCCGCCGCCGTTGCGGGAACTGGTCGCGCCGAACACGAACAGCGAGGCGACGAACGCCGCGATGACCACCAGGAGGCCGATCTGGAGCGCCTTTCGGTACCGCCGCATCATCGTGATCATCCGCGCTCTCAGTCCTCGGGCTCGACACGGCGCAGCCGCGCGTCCGGGGAGCCGCTCTCCTCCGGCACGACCCGACGGGCGACGGTGATGAACCCCGTGTGGGCGACCATGCGATGGAACGGCCGCACCGACTGGCCCTCGATGTTCCACGGCCGGTACAGCGTCTCGAACGTTTCGACGAGCGCCCAGTGCCGCTCGCGCTGGAGCGTCTCGGCGATCTGCTGCGACTGCACGATCGTCGGCACGTAGCAGAGGAAGATCCCACCCGGCCGCAGCGCCCGCGCGACGAGGCTCGCGAGCTTCCAGGGCTCGGGGAGATCGAGCACCACCCGGTCGACCGGGTCCTCCTCGCCGAGACCGTCCTCCACGGGCCGGAGCCGGACCGCCAGGTTCGCCACCTCGCCGAGCCGCATGTGGATGTTCGCCAGCGCGCGGCGCGCGAACTCGTCGCGCTGCTCGTAGGTGATGACCCGGCCCTCGGGGCCCACCGCGCGCAGGAGCGCCAGCGTCAGGGCGCCGGAGCCGGTGCCCGCCTCGAGCACGCGACAGCCCGGGTAGACGTCGGCCCAGAAGAGGATCATCGCCAGGTCCTTGGGATAGATGACCTGGGCGCCCCGCGGCATCTCCAGGACGTACTCCGCGAGCGTCGGGCGCAGCGCCAGATAGCGGAGCCCCATCGAGCTTCGCACCCAGCTGCCCTCGGGTTGACCGATGACCCCGTCGTGCGGCACCCAGCCCCGGTCGGAGTGAAACGTCTCCGACTTGCGCAGAAAGATCAGGTGGCGCTTGCCACGCTGATCGGTGAGCAGGACCTGCTCACCATCCTGGAACGGAAGCCCGTCGTTCACCTGGCTTCGTGGACGCTCGGCGCCGGGAGGAACCGCGTCGCGACGAACGCCAGCAGCAGCATCAGCGTGCTGATCCAGAGGGCCGCCGGCAGTCCGTAGCGGTCGGCGACCCAGCCGAGCGCCGTCACGCCGAGGCCGCCGGCGCCGATCGCGAAGCCGACGATCAAGCCCGAGGCCATGCCCGCGTTGCGCGGCAGGTACGCCTGTCCCAGGACGACGGACACCGAGAAGCTCGACGTCAGCAGTGCGCCGAAGAGCCCGAGCATGACGAACGCGAGGACGCCGCGGGCCAGCAGGAAGAGGACGCCGAACGGCAGCGCGGCGAGAAGGACCCACTGCATGAAGGCGCGCGCGCCCCAGCGGTCGGCCAGCGGACCCGCGACGACGGTGGCGGCCGCGCCCGCGCCGAGGAAGACGAAGAGCAGCGGCCCGACGAGCCGCGGGTCGGCCCCGAGCACGTCGATGTAGTAGAACGGTACGAACGTCGTGAAGCCGAGGCCCGTCCACGAGCGGATCGTGACGACGAGGATCAGCAGCGCCATGGCGCGCGGCATGTTGACTCCGCGCGCCGCGGCCGCGGCCGCCGCCCGAGGCGCCGCGCTCCGCGAGAGCGCCGGCAGCACGGCGAGCAAGAGCGCCGCCGCGACCACGGTCGGCGCCAGCAGGCCGAGGCTGCCCGCGAGGCCGAGGCCGCTCACGAGCACCGTGATCACCGGCGGTCCGAGCGCCACGCCGACGTTGCCGCCCAGTGAGAACCAGGAGAGCGCCGTCGCCTTGCGCTCGCCCGCCACGTTCGTCGCGGTCTTGTAGGCCTCCGGATGGTAGGCGGCGACGCCCAGGCCCATCACAACCACGAGCGCCAACAGGGCCCCATAGCCGGGCGCCAATCCCATCAGCGAGAACCCGACGCCCGTCAGGAGCACCGAGAGCGGCAGCATCCAGCGCCGCGCCGTCTGGTCGGCGAAGTAGCCGAACAGCGGCTGCACGATCGACCCGGCCACGTTCGCCGCGAGCACGATCGTCGCCACCGCGGCGTACGACAGCTGATGCGCCGATTTCAGAAACGGCAGCACGGCCGGCAGCGAGCCCTGGTTGAGGTCGACGACGAAATGACCGAGCGACAGGAGCGCAATCAGCTTCGCGTTGGGTCGGATGCCGTCCGCGGTCGACGCGACGAGGGCCGGCGCGACGGGCGCGCGGTAGGCCGCGGGCTTGGAATCAGCCATGACCACTCAATGTTACACTACTCGGCGATGCCCGCATCGTCCGGGCGCCTGACGATCCGCGAGCTGGGCCACGTTTCCCTCTTCGTGGGCGACCTCGACGCGACACGGCGCTTCTACCGCGACATCCTCGGGCTCGCCGAGACCGGCACCGGCAAGGGCGGGCGCATCGTCTTCTTCTCCGCCGGCGTTCATCATCACGATCTGTCGTGCGAGCTGGCGCGCGCCGAGGGGCCGGGGCCGCAGCCGAAGGGTATTCCGGGTCTCTACCACGTCGCGTTCGACGTCGGGGCTTCCCTCGACGCGCTCACGGACGCGCGCCGCTGGGTGGAGACGCACGGCCTCACGCCGTTCGGCGAGACGCCCACCTCGTTCTGCGTGCGCGATCCCGACGGCCACGCGGTCGAGCTGTACGTCGCTCCCACCCGGTAGCGAGGCGGCCGGCGCCGAGCCGGACGACGCCCCGCGGCGCCGACCGTGGGAGACGAGCGCGCTCGACGGGTCATCGGCCGGCGTCCGGGCCCGTCTCGAGCCGACGCATCGCCAGCGCGGTCTCGATCGCCCGCGAGAGGCTCGAGATCTCGAACGGCTTGGTGACGTAGTCGTGGGCGCCGAAGGCGAGTGACCGCTTCAGGACGTCCTCGTTCGCCGCCCCGCTGATCATGATGACCTTGGCGTTCGGGGCGAGCGCCACGATCGTCGGCAGCGCGCCGACCCCGCTGAGCCCGGGCATGTAGACGTCGAGCAGCACGACGTCGGGCGCCTCGGTCAGGACCGCTCGCACCGCCGTGGCGCCGTCGGCGACCGACCGCGTCACGTAGCCCAGCGAGGTCAACACGTCCTCGAGCATCGCCCGCACCTCGGGGTTGTCGTCGACCACGAGGACCCGCCCGGTCGGCGCGCCGCCCGCCGGGGCGGGCGCCGGCGTGGGCGCCACGCGCTGCGGCGCGGGCGGCGGCGTGGGACCGGCCAGCGCGGCCACCAGCGTGGAAGCCGACACCGGCTTCGCGAACACGCCGGCCGCACCCGCCGCGGTCGCCTGGCGGTGGAGCTCGGCGTCGATGGCGCCGGTGACCACCAGCGCCCTGATGCCCGGATTGAACGCGTGGATCCGCTTGAGGGCCTCGACCCCGCCGAGGCGCGGCATCATGAGGTCGAGCACGACGGCGTCGGGCCGGTCCCGCTTGACGCAGAGCAGGGCCTCGAGCCCGTTCGACGCTTCGAGCACGTCGAAGCCGGCCTCGCGGAAGGACTCGACGAGCACCTCTCGGACATCCGCGTCGTCGTCCGCGATCAGCACCCGCATGAGAACCCCCTCCAGGGCCGTCGATCCCGTCCGGCGCACATGCTCACATCCCGAACGCGTCGAGGCCTGTGATGTCGCGGCCGATGATGAGGGTGTGGATGTCGTGCGTGCCTTCGTACGTGTTGACGGTCTCCAGATTCATCATATGGCGGACCACCGGATGTTCGTCGACGATTCCGGCGGCGCCCAGGATGTCGCGCGCCTGCCGCGCGGTGTCGAGCGCGATCTGGACGTTGTTCATCTTGGCCATCGAGACCTGCTGCGGGCGGACCTGGCCCGCGTCCTTGAGCCGGCCGAGCTGCAGGCACAGGAACTGCGCCTTGGTGATCTCCGTGATCATCCAGACGAGCTTCTGCTGCACGAGCTGGAACGACGCGATCGGCTTGCCGAACTGGATCCGCTGCTGCGCGTACTGGAGCGCCCAGTCGTAGCACGCCATCGCCGCGCCGACGGCGCCCCAGGCGATTCCGTAGCGCGCCTGGTTGAGGCAGCCGAGGGGTCCGCGCAGCCCCTTCACGTTCGGAAGCTTGTTCTCGAGCGGGATGCGGCAGTCCTGGAACGCGAGCTCGGAGGTGATCGAGGCGCGCATCGAGAACTTACCGTGAATATCGAGCGTCGAGAATCCCGGCGTCCCGCGCTCGACCAGATAGCCGTAGATCTCTCCGTCGTCCTCCTTCGCCCAGACCACCGCGACATCGGCGATCGAGCCGTTCGTGATCCAGAGCTTCGTCCCGTTCAAGACGTATGCGTCGCCCTGGCGGCGGGCCCGCGTTTTCATCCCGCCGGGATCGGAGCCGTGATCGGGCTCGGTCAAGCCGAAGCAGCCGACCTTTTCGCCGCGGGCCAGCGCGGGCAGCCACGTGTCCTTCTGCGCCTCCGAGCCGTAGGCGTGGATCGGGTGCATCACGAGCCCGCTCTGCACGGACGCCGCCGAGCGGAGGCCGGAGTCGCCCCGCTCGAGCTCCTGCATGATGAGCCCGTAGGCGACGTTGCTGAGCCCCGCGCATCCGTAGCCCTTGAGCGTCGCGCCGAAGACGCCGAGCTCGCCGAGCTTGGGGATGAGCGCGACCGGGAAGGTGCCGGCACGATGGTGCTCGGTGACCAGCGGCAGGAACTCGGCCTCGACCCAGTCGCGGACCGCGTCGCGGATCATCCGCTCCTCCTCGGACAGGAGGCCCTCGATCGCGTAGTAATCGACGCCCCGAAACTTTTCCATCCCTAGCGTCTCCGACGCAGCGCCGCCAGCGGCACCGAGAGCAGCGCGCCCAGCGCCACCGCCAGCGTCACGGCGTGAAAGAAATGCATCGGCACGTTCCAGGCGACGAACCGGCCGGCGACCTCACGGGGGACCTTGCCCGCGGCCCGGAGCACGCTCGCCTCGAGCGTGCCGAATCCCGACGCGTAGTGGACGACGATCCAGAGTGCGCCCGCGACACCCGCCACCAGCGCCGCGGCCCGGTGGCGGCGCGCCGCGAGTGACACGAGCAGGAACGCGCTCGTTCCGATCACCTGGAGCGCGGCGACCGCGTAGTAGGCATCGAGTCCCGCGCGCCCCGTCGACGCCCGGAACGCCGGGTACGCCTGAATCAGCGCGGGCACCCCCGAGAGAAGCAGCCGGTCCAGGAACCGCGCCAGGATCAGCGCGTGCCCGAGCATGAAGCCCGCGACGATCCCGGTCAGGAGAGCCGCGACACACCAGGTCGGCCAGTACAGGCGGTCCGTCACTCGCTCGCCTCGAACCGCCAGCTCATGGCCGTCCGATCATACTACGCGGATTCCGAAGGCCGCGTACCGTCAGACGTTGGTGAGAATGGAGGGCGGATCCTCGCTCAGCGCGCGCTTCAACGCCAGGGCCAGCCCGGCATCGTGCTCGTGGTTCATCGCGAAGATCCGGCACTGCGCGACCTTACCCGGCAGGTACTTCAGGATCTCCGTCAGCGGCTCCTCGGAGATGCGCTTCGTGGCGGAGTCGTACACGTAGATCTGGCGATCGCCCATCTTGAGCGGATTGAGCGGCCGTGGGTCCTGCAGCGCCATGTCGATCTCGAACGGGACATCCCGCAGCGCCGCCGGAAGAAAGGTACGGACGCGCCGCTTCACCGTCTCGACGTCGAGGAATCCCTGGCCCTTGCGGGCCTCGAACTGATCGAGGACTTCCTCGCTCGACATCCGCCACTTGAGCTTGCGGTCGAGGACGTGGCGCCACTCCATACCCAGCGCCCGCTTGGCCGGATCCTCGTCCTCGTGCCACCGCCCGACGTCCTCGAGCAGCGTCCACTCGGTCAGATGGAGATAGGGGTGCAGCTCCTTGCGCAGATCGAAGGGGAACGCGATGCGCATCGTGTCGCGGAAGATCTCCTTGAGGTGGAGGTCGATGCCGCGCGTGGTCCGGTGGTAGTAGACGTTCGTGTACATGTAAAAGCGGGCGTTCAGGAACATCGTGAACGCCTGGAGCCCGGCGCGATCGAGGGTGAGGCCGCGGTCGGAGAAGAACGAGTAGTAGATGATCCGGTCGATGTCGATCGGCCCGATCGCGACGCCGCACATGTAGGAGTCGCGCAGCACGTAATCCATGTTGTCGGCGGTGAAGACGCCCGAGAGGAGCGGCTTCAGGTGCGGGAGCCACTTCGGGTGCGACTCGAGCGGCTGGGTGTAGCTCTTCCCCATCAGGTAGCAGATCCACTCCGGGTCGATCGACTCGCCGGCGTCGAACGCGCCGCTCGGACTGCGCCGGAGGCTTCTGAGAATGTCGGCCAGCTCCTCGCGGATGATCCGCTGGCCGACCAGCTCGTGGGTCAGCTCGTAGTCGACGAGAAAATTGTCGTCGAAGAAGTGACCGAAGGGGCCGTGACCGATGTCGTGGACCAGTCCCGCCGTGCGCAGAAGCTCCTCGATCAGGGCCAGCGAGGGTGCCTCCGGGAAGACCGTGCGCAGCGACGGATAGAGCTGCCGGGCGAGCCGCCCGGCCAGGTGCATCGCGCCGAGCGAGTGCTGGAAGCGGCTGTGCTCGGCCGCCGGGTACACCCAGCGCGCCGACTGGAGCTGGGGCACGCGACGCAGCCGCTGCATCCACGCGGTGTCGATCAGGTCCTGCTCGGTCGCCTCGCCCGGGATCCCCCCCGGGCGCGTGTACAGGATGTATTGATGGATGGGGTCGGCGATGAGGCCCCGCCCCTGATAGGGATCCTCGGCGCCTTTCATTGCAGAGAGTCTAACCTACCGGCCCCGGCGCGCGGTCCGGAGGCTGATGTGGATGTCCTACCGAACCGGATAGAGGCGGTGGCGGTCGACCGACGGCACGGCGATGACGCGCACCTGGTTGTCGCGCTGGACGGCAAGCTCGATCAGGTCGCCGGCGCGCCGCGACCAGAGCTGCTCGTAGAACTCCTCCTGCGAGGCGACGGCCACGCCGTTGACCTTCAGGATCCGATCGCCCTGGCGGAACCCGGCGCGCGACGCCGGCCCGACCGGCGAGAGCTCGCTGACCACGAGGCCCTCGGGCATCGCGATGGTGTAAAGCCCGAGCCACGGACGCGGCGGCCGGCTCGCGATCCGGCCGGACGCGATCAGCTCGTCCTTCACCGGCACGAACTGCTCGATGGGGATCGCGAGGTTGACGTGCGGCGGGTCGCCGATCCGGAGCGAGGCGATCCCGACCACCTCGCCGCGCTCGTTCACGACCGCGCTGCCGCCCCACTGCGGGCTCGCCGGGGTCACGATGATCGCCCGATCGAGCATGTATTCCCAGTAGGCCGAAAATCGCCGGACCGCGTGCACGGCGCCCGTCACCTGGACGAGATCGTTGTCCTCGTCGACGCCCACGGTGCCCGTCCGAGCGCCGGGGACGACCGCGCGCGAATCGCCGAGCGTCGCCGCGGGCCACGGGCCCTCACCCTCGAGCTTGACGACGCCGAGGCCGGCATCGAGGTCGAAGCCGACCACGCGCGCCGCCACGACTCGCCCGTCGCGGCCGCGCGCCTCGATCTCGACCGCGTCCAGGAGCAGATAGCTCACCGTGAGCACGTAGCCGCGCTGATCGAAGATCACACCGCTGCCGAAGCGGCGGCTGCCGAGCCGCGCCGACGAGGTCGCGCCTTCGGCGTTCCGCACTCGCAACGCGACGACCGCGGGCTCGACGCGCCGGACGAACGACGGCAGGGCCGAGACCTCGCCGGGATGGAGCCGTCGATCCGGGGAGGACGTCGGCGCGCCGGGCGCGAGGGTCGGCAGCAGGAAAAGCGCCGCCAGCGTCAGCGTCACGACTCGCTTCATGGAACGTCTCCCTGAGTCAGCGGTGGCCGTACTGCTTTTCGTAGTACGCGCGGAACTCCCCGGACTTGAGCGGCCGCCACCACGCCTCGTGCTCGCGATACCAGGCGACCGTCGCGCCGAGCGCGTCACCGAACCGATGGCGCGGCGTCCAGCCGAGCTGGCGGACCTTCTTCGAGTCGACCGAGTAGCGGCGGTCGTGGCCGGGCCGGTCCTTCACGGGCTGGATCAGGGTCTCGGGCTTCCCGGCGAGCTGGAGAATCTGGCGCGTGAGGACGATGTTCTCGACCTCGTGGCCGCCGCCGATGTTGTAGATCTCCCCGTCGCCGCCCTTGCGCAGCACCAGGTCGATGGCGGTGCAATTGTCGAGCACGTAGAGCCAGTCGCGCACGTTCCGGCCGTCGCCGTAGAGCGGCAGGGACTTGCCCTCGAGCGCGTTCGTCACGAAGAGGGGGATGATCTTCTCCGGGTACTGGTAGGGCCCGAAGTTGTTGGACGAGCGAGTGATCAGCACGGGCACGCGGTGGGTCTGCCAGTAGGCCAGTGCCAGCAGGTCCCCGCCGGCCTTGGACGCCGAGTACGGGTTGGAGGGCCGGATCGGATCGCTCTCGCGCGATGAGCCGCGCTCGACCGAGCCGTACACCTCGTCCGTGCTGATGTGGAGGAAGCGCGGGATCTTCAGCTCCTTCACCGCCTCGAGCAGCGTGAACACGCCGAAGACGTCGGTGCGCAGGAACTCGTCCGGCTCCATCAGCGAGCGGTCGACGTGCGTGCTCGCGGCGAAATTGACCACGGCGTCGATCCCGCGGATCGCGTCGCGCACG
>DASPZZ010000071.1:0-1789 GCA_035635995.1 Binatia bacterium
GGCGAATTCCGAGCCGACGACGCCCTGGACGTCGTCGCGCCCGCACACGCGGTTGACGTTCGGGTAGCCGCGGTCGGTGACGACCGGGTTCGTGTTCGCCGGCGAGATCATCGCGAGCGAGACTTCCTTGTAGACCTCGGAAGACGGGATCGCCACACCCGAGTTCAGGTGGCCGATGATGGCGAGAATGTCCTTGTCGGCGATGATGTTCTTCGCGTTCGCCACGCCGACGTCGGGCTTGGCCTGGTCGTCGAAGGGCACGAGCTCGACCTTGAAGCCCTGCTTCTCGAGCGCGCCCTTGAATTTCTCGATGGCGAGCTGCGCGCCGAGCTTGATGCCCTCGCCGAGCGCCGCCTGACCGCCGCTGAGAGGGCTCTGCGTGGCGATCTTGATGGTGCCCTTGCTGCCCTGCGCCTCGAGATTCGAGGCCGGGAGCAACGCCACGGCCAGGATGGCGACGAGCGCAAGAACGAAGTAGCCCCTGTGACGGATCATCGGTGCCCTCCTTAAATTAGGCGCGCCTCGGCCGGCGGGGCTCAGCCCGCGACGGCCTGCGGCGCGCACCACCGCAGAGTTCGGTCACGTCGGTCACGTGAAGAGTGCCGGTCGGCGCGGCGACATTATAGCGATGCGCGCCGTGTCAAGTCACGTTCCGCGCGGATCGCGGCGAGGAATTCCCGGGTCGCGGCGGCCGGATCGGGCGCGCCGCAGACGGCCGAGATCACGGCGACGCCGTCGGCCCCGGCGCGGATCACCTGGGCGACGTTCTCGCGGGTGACGCCGCCGATGCCGACGAGGGGGGCCTTGGTCTCCGGCCGGACGGCGCGGATCAGCTCCGGCCCCACGAGCTCGAAATCGGGCTTGGTCTGCGTCGGGAACATCGAGCCGACCGCGATGTAGTCAGCGCCCTCCGCCTGCGCCGCCCGAGCCTGGGCGACGCTATGCGTCGAGCGACCCAGCACCATCCCCGGCCGCAGGATCTGACGGGCGGCGCGTGGGGGCAAATCGTCCTGGCCGAGGTGAACGCCATCGGCCCCGACGGCGACCGCCAGGTCCACGCGGTCGTTCACGATGAACGTGACGCCGGCGCGGTGGCATCGCTCGCGCAACCGCTCGGCCAGCGGCAGGAGACGCCCGGTGGGCCACTGCTTCTCGCGGAGCTGGACCAGTCGGCAGCCGCCGGCGATCGTCGCGTCCAGGATCTCCTCGAGATCGCGACCGCGGGCAGCCGATCGATCGAGGATGACGTACAGCGAGGGATCCATCAGCCTCGGCGTCGCACCAACTCGACCTTGCTGACGTGACCCGCCTGGAACGCCGGATCGTCGAGCAGCCTCAGGTGGAAGGGGATGGAGGTCTTGACGCCTTCCAGCACCGTCTCGCGCAGAGCCCGCCGCATCCGGTCGATCGCTTCCTCGCGGCTGGCGCCGCGCACGATGATCTTGGCGAGCAGCGAGTCGTAGAACGGCGGGACCGCGTAGGGCGCCATCAAGTGGCTATCGACTCGAACGTTGAAGCCACCGGGCGGCACCCACGCGGTCACACGGCCGGCGCTGGGGGCGAAGGTCTCCGGGTCTTCCGCGTTGACCCTGCACTCCATCGCGTGGCCCTCGAAGCGCACCTCGTCCTGCCGATAGCCGAGGGGCTCGCCTACGGCGATCCGGATCTGCTCCCGCACGAGATCGATCCCGGTGATCATCTCCGTCACCGGGTGCTCGACCTGGATGCGCGTATTCATCTCGATGAAGTAGAAGTCGCCCTCTTCGTCGACCAGGAACTCGACCGTGCC